>JAWVDX010000331.1:0-2846 GCA_033857015.1 Gaiellaceae bacterium | reverse complement strand
CTTCGACAAGCCGCCGCAAGCAGGCGAGCACGGACGCGTCGTCGACAGCGAGCGCGTCGCCCGCGGCATCGCCGGCCAGCGTGCGACCCGTGTGCGCGCCGAGCAGCTCGCGCAGCGCTCGAAGCGCGGCGTCTCGCTCGAGGCGCTCTTCACGCAGATGCAGCAGGGCGAGGTGCAGGACCTCAACCTCGTCGTCAAGGGCGACGTGGTCGGCTCCGTCGAGGCGATCGTCTCCGAGCTGGCGAAGATCGAGCACCCGGAGGTGCGCGTCCAGGTCATCCACCAGGGCGTCGGCGGGATCACCGGCAACGACGTCATGCTGGCGTCCGCGTCGAACGCGCTCGTCGTCGGCTTCAACGTGCGGCCGAACGCCGAGGCGCGGCAGCTCGCCGAGCGCGAGGGTGTCGAGATCCGCGGCTACTCGGTGATCTACAAGCTCACCGAGGAGATCGAGCAGGCCCTCGTCGGCATGCTTACCGCCGTCACGACCGAGGAGACGATCGGCGAGGCCGAGGTTCGGGCCACCTTCAAGGTGTCGCGCCTGGGCGCGATCGCCGGCTGCTACGTCACGCACGGCGTCGTGCGGCGCAACGCCATGGTGCGGCTCGTCCGCGACGGCACCGTCGTCACGACGACGACGATCGCCCAGCTGAAGCGCTTCAAGGACGACGCGCGCGAGGTCGAGACCGGCTTCGAGTGCGGGATCCTGCTCGAGAACTACAACGACGTGAAGGAAGGCGACGTCTTCGAGATCTTCGAGACGCGCGAGGTCGAGCGCACCACGCTCGACGTCGTGGCGGCGCCTGCCGCAGCGGTCACGACCGCTCCCGAGGAGTAGCCCGGCTCGAAGCGATGGAGCCCGGCTACGTCGGCATCCTCTCCGTCGAGCTGCACTTCCCCGAGGCGCACTCGCTGAAGGAGAAGCGCCACTTCGTTCGTTCGGCGAAGGCGCAGCTGCAGAACCGCTTCGGCGCGGCGGTCGCAGAGGTGGATCACCACGACGTGTGGCAGCGGGCGAGGCTCACCGTCGCCTGCGTGACGCGCGAGCTCGGCGAGCTGGAGCGGCTCCTCGACGGGGCGGAGCGCTGGCTCGGCGGGCAGGCGTGGGAGCTCGGCGCGGTGCACCGCGAGATCGTCGTCCCGGGCGAAACGGGGTCTGACCCCGAACGCCTTTACAGGGTCTGACCCCGCAATCCTGATTTGGCTCTGCCACGTCGATTGTCGAGGATGGGGTCTGACCCCGTCCGTCTTAACAGGGTCTGACCCCGGGTCGTCAGGCGAGCGCCTGCGCGAAGGTGGCCGCCGCCCCGACGAGGAGGGTCACGCCGACGGTGCGCAGCAGCTGGCGCTCGTCGAGACGCCCCGCCATGCGCGCGCCAAGGAGCGCACCCGGGACCGATGCGCCTGCTCCGATCGCGAGCACCCTCCAGTCGACGCCGCCCGGCATGTGGCCGACTAGCCCCGCGACGCCGACGAAAACACCGACGACGAGGTTCGTCCCGATCGCATCCTCCAGGCGCGTGCCCATCCGCAGCAGCGCCGGGAGCCGCAGCGTCCCGAGGATGAGGCCGACGAGCCCGCCGAGCAGCCCGATCCCGAGCCCCAGCAGGACGAGGGAGCTGCGCCGCGGCGCACGGTACGCCGGCTGCCGCCGCCTCGGCCGCAGCAGATCGACGCCGAAGTAGAGCAGCGTCGCGCCGATGACCGCCAGCAGCGCCCGCCCCGGCAGCGCACCCGCGACGAGCCCACCGGCGACCGCCCCGACCATCGACGACGGTGCGAGCCAGCGCACGAGCCACCAGTCCACGCGACCCGCCCGCACATGCGCCACCGCGGCCGCAGCAGCAGCGACCCCGGAAACGGCGACGTTCGCACCCGCCCCCGCGGCGGGCGACGAGGCGACGAGGAGCAGCGCCGGCAGCCGGATGTTCCCGAGCACGAGCCCTGCGACGCCTCCGGCAAAGGCCGTCGCGAAGCACCACAGTGCGACGGCCACGAGCAGGGCGGCATGCATTCGCTGGTTGAATAGCAGGATGAGCGCGCGCATGCGACGGGTGAACGAGGCGATGCGGGTCGTCCTCTCGGAGGGCCTCCTCGAGCTCAAGGATCCGCGGATCGGCTTCGTCACGGTGACGGGCGTCGAGACGACGAACGACCTGCGCCAGGCCACGGTCTACGTCAGCGTGCTCGGCTCCGAGAAGAAGCGGACGCGCACGATGCAGGCGCTCGCCTCGGCGCACGGGCCGCTGCAGGCGAGGATCGGCCGCGAGCTGCGGATGAAGCGAACTCCCCAACTGGCGTTCGAGTACGATCCGTCGGTCGCGGAGGGCGTCCGCATGTCCAAGCTCATCGATGACCTCATCACAGACGACGACTGACCTCCAGGCTGTCGCGGACGCAATCCGCGAGCACGACGGCTACGTCCTCACGACCCACGAGAACCCGGACGGCGACGCCCTCGGCTCGTTGCTCGCGACGAAGCTCGCCTTCGACGAGCTCGGCAAGGACAGCGTCATGTTCCTGGCCGGCGAGCAGCCGCTCCCGATCGAGTACCGCTTCATGGCCCTCGACGGGCTCCGCCGCGGCGCTCCCGGCGACCTCGCGGGCCGCCCGGTCGTGGCCGTCGACGCCGCGAACGAGAAGCGGCTCGGCGACCCGACCCTGCTCGAGGCGGCGCCGTTCGCAATCGACATCGACCACCACCACGACAACAGCCGCTTCGGCACGGTGAACCTGATCGTGGCGGAGGCCTCGTCGACGGCGGAGGTCCTGCGCGACGTGTTCGCGGCGCTCTCGATCGACCTGACGCCCGCGATCGCCGAGGCGCTCTACATCGGCCTCGTCAC
>JAWVDX010000330.1:0-5311 GCA_033857015.1 Gaiellaceae bacterium | reverse complement strand
GCGGCGTCCTCGGTCGCGGCCATAGCGCTGCTATGCCCGCTCCCTGCGTCCTTGCCTGAGCCCGCCCAGCGCACCCCGCCGGCAGAGCCCTTTCGCCAAACCCTCCTAGAGCGCGGCGTAGAGGTCGACCGGGTTGCCGTCCGGGTCGTGCAACTCGCAATAACGCTGGCCCCAGGGCGCGTCGAACGGCTCCTTGCCGTCGAACCCCGCGGCGACGACCCTCGCGTGCAGCTCGTCGACCTCGCGCGGGCTCTCGCACTCGATCGCCAGCCCGAGCTGATTGCCCCGGGCACGCTCCCACTTCGGGTTGAAGCTCCGGATGGTGTCCTCCGCGTCTAGCATGAAGCGCAGGCCGTTCGGGAGGAACGTGTCGATGTGCCCCTCCTCCGGCGTCTCGGGAACGTCGAGCCGGAGCAGGCGATAGAACGCGATCGAGCGAGCCATGTCCGAGGCGACGATCCCGATGGCGTTCAGCTGCGGCATCGCCGCACCATAGTCAACGGGGTCTGACCCCGTAAGGCTTTACAGGGTCTGACCCCGTTCAGCTGGGCTCCGCCGAAGCTGCCCGCTCGAGCGGGGCCAGCGTCCCGTCCCCGTTGCGGACGAGGATGATCTCCGCCAGGTAGCGGCTCATGACGACGCCCTCCTGGAAGTCGCCGAGGCGCGGCTCCGGATGCTCGCCCGCCGCGAGCGCAAGCGCGAGCTCGGGGTAGCGGCTCCCCGCGGCGGTCGGCAGCGGGAAGGCGCCGCCGAAGCGCGGGTTCACGTCCGTCACCTGGTGCGTGCCGTCGGCCTCGCGGAAGCACTGGATGCAGCCCGGCCCGCGCAGCCGCAGCGTCTCCGCGACGTGCGCGCCGAAGTTGATCAGATCCCAGTCCTTGATCGTCATCCCCTTCACCGACTCGCCCCCGGTGGAGTGGATCATCGTGCGCGGCACCGCGTTCAGGCAGACCCCGTCCAGGTCGCAGAAGACGTCGATCGAGTACTCCGTTCCCTGGCAGACCTGCTGCACCATCGAGGGCTCGGTCGTGTAGCCGAGGAAGAAGTCCAGCTCGGCACGGTCCTTCGCGCGGTAGATGTGGTTCGCGCCGAAGCCCTCCCGGGCCTTGACGAGCACGGGGTAGTCGAGCAGCGCCGGCACGGCCTCCGGCAGCCACGTCGGCGGCGAGGGGATGCCGTGCTCCTGGAAGAAGAGGTGCGCAAGGTACTTGTCGGCGGTGCGCTCGACCGTCGGCAGGTCGGGGAGCAGGACGAGCGCGTCGAGCTCGTCGCCGCGCGCCGCCAGGACGCGATGGTCGAGGTCGGTGAGCGGGACGACGAGCTCCGCCCCGTGCACGCGCACCAGCTCGGCGAGCGCCGCGACGTAGCCGGGGTCGTCGACCCGCGGCACGAGCGCGTGCCGGTCGGCGACGTAGAGCGCCGGAGCCAGCTCGGACGTGTCGGTGGCAAGCGTCGTCGCACCTGCGGCGCCGAAGGCGGAGACGATGTCGGCGCGGCGACCCGCACAGGTGAAGAGGACGACCACGTTCGGGATGGTAGAGCGCGCCGTCCCGGCGAGCAGGGAGAATGGTGCGCGTGCTCTCGCTGCTCCGCCCCACCCGCCTGATCCCGATCCTTTTCGTGGTCTGGTTCATCGGGGTCTGGTACCTGCTGCTCCACCCGAAGTCGGATCGCCCCGTGAAGGCGGATGTCGTGATGGTGCTCTCGGGCGATTCGCGGCACCGCCTACCGACGGCGCTCCGCCTGATGCGCCAGCACGTGGCGTCCACGCTGATCATCTCCGACGGGGCGAACGCGATCCCGCAGGCGCGGCGGCTCTGCAGCTCCGGCGGCCCGCCGGCCTACCACGTCCTCTGCTTCCGCCCTGATCCCTACAGCACGCGCGGGGAGGCCGAGGGCTTCGCGCAGCTGGCGGCGACGAAGCACTGGACGTCCCTCGTGATCGTGTCCTCGCCAACGCACCTGACGCGCGCCCGCATCCTCTTCGGCCGCTGCTTCCACGGGACGATCGACGCCGTGCGCTCCGCCCAGGGGAAGCTCTCCAAGCTCCAGTCGGTCTTCTACGAGACCGGCAAGCTGATCGTCGAGGAGACCCTCGTCCGGAACTGCTAGCGGGGCCGGGGGTGCGGATTTTCGGTGGGGTGGATCTCAGTCACAATCAGCGCATGTCTGACCGCCCGCTGATTGACGCCGCCGCCAAGGCAGTGACCTCAGGCTCGGTTGCGGCGCTTGAAGACGCGTTGCTGCGATATCTGAACTCCTACGCGGGCCACGTTCCTGATTCCCGCGACGTCATGGTCGGTCTTGCACCCTTCTACGATGCCGCGATGCGCCTTGAGGTCAGTCCACGGGCGATCTTTGATCATGCAGTGGCCGGAACAGCGGGAGAGCTCACCGAGCTTGTCAGGGGATTCGGTGCGCGGACGGACATCACGCTCGTCGCCTTCGGTTGGGCTTACGACGAGAGTGGCTCGGACGCCCGATACGTGGCGCTTCCGTAGGACGGCGGACGCCCTACTTGGCGCCACAAGCGCGCCTGGATCACCCCACTCAGAATCCACACCCCCCCGCGGGGCCTAGGGCTGCTTCCAGCCGCCCGAGGCGCCCTTGTACGTGCCGCCGAAGAGCGCGAGCGGGGTGCGCAGCAGGATCCGCAGGTCGACACCGGGAGAGCGGTGCTCGACGTACCACACGTCGAGCTCGATGCGCTCCTCCCACGGCAAGGAGGCCCGGCCGTGGATCTGCGCCCAGCCGGTCAGCCCCGGCTTGACCTCGAGGCGGCGCCGCTGGCGCTCGTCGTAGCGCTCCACCTGGTAGCGGAGGGTCGGGCGAGGGCCGATCACGCTCATGTCGCCGCGCAGGACGTTCCAGAACTGAGGCAGCTCGTCCACGGAGAGCCGGCGCAGAAGGCGTCCGACCCGGGTGATCCGCGAGTCGCCCTTGTCGACGGCGTAGCCCGCGCCGAGCCTCTCGGCGCCGACGACCATCGTGCGCAGCTTGAGGAGCTCGAAGTCGGAGCCGTCCTTGCCGACGCGCTGCTGCCGGTAGAGGACGGGCCCGCGGTCCTCCAGCTTGATCGCGAGCGCCGCCAGCGCGATGAACGGGGCGGAGACGACGAGCGCCGCGCCCCCGAGCGCGATGTCGAGTGGACGGTTCAACGCGCGTCACCCGTCCAGACCTGCACGCTGTCCGCGACGGCCGTCAGCGGCGGGAGCTTGCGGGCGAGCGCGCAGAGGGCTGCCGAGGCGCCCACGAAGGCCCGCTCCGGCTGGGGCAGGAGATCGCGGTCGCTGGGCTGCCCGTTGAGCGTGAAGTAGCCGTCCGGGCGCAGCACCGCCGGGCCGACAAGCTCCAGCCAGGCCCGGCGCAGCTCCCGCGGCGACCAGTAGCGCACACCGAACCCGTCGGCCTCGGCGAAGCGCCGGCGCGCCCGCAGCGCGAGGTTGCGCAGGCCCCAGGCGTTCGCCATCTGGATGCAGGTCGTGCCGCCGGGGCGGACGATGCGGCCTGCCTCCGCAAGCGCCGTCCGCACGTCCGCCTTGGCGAAGTGCTGGAGCACGCTGTAGGAGAAGACGACGTCGACGCTCGCGTCCGCAAAGGGCAGCGCGCGGGCGTCGGCGACGACGAGCTCGAGCTCGACCCCCAGGTGCTCCGCGATCCGCCGGCCGGCGAGGACGGCGGCAATCGACGGATCGACGCCGATCACGCGGTAGCCCTTCTGCGCAGCGGCGATCGACCAGCGGCCCCAGTTCGACCCAAGCTCGACGAACAGCCGGCCCTCGCCGGGCGGCAGCGGCAGCTCCGGGATCGGATAGCGATCGAGCCGGGCGCGCCGGTACAGGTTCCCGCAGGTGCCGACGAGCAGCTCCCGCACGTACGGATCGAGGGTGGGATGCGCCGCCACGTGCGCCGCCCGCTCGCGCGCCTGCTCGACCTCGTGGGTGGACGCCCAGTAGCCGGGCTGCGTCGGCGCGAGCTCGTCGACGACGAGCACCGGCACTCCGTCCACGACCGGGTAGCGGTGGCCACCGCTGCAGACGAGGACGTCGCCCTCGCTGCGGAGCGCTGTCTTGTCGCGCGGGCAGACGAGCTCGCTCAACGCGTGCCCTCCGCCTTCTCCCACGTCGCCGGCACGCCGGCGCTGAGATACCGACGGAGCGCGACGAGCGTCGCCCAGCTCACGAGGAGGTAGTAGAGCGCGAGGCTCGCACCGGGAACCGGCAGACGCAGCTTCCCGGCGAGCGCCGCGAGGAGCCAGAGCAGCTGGAACGTCAGCACGACGAGGTACACCGTGCCACGGCTCGCGAGCGCGAGACTCGTCGCGAGGAGCACGACGTGCAGCAGCCCGCTCGCGTACCGCAGATGCCGGTGGGAGACGATCGCGAGCCAGTAGAGCGGCGGCAGGCGGCGCAGCATCTTCCCGCGCAGGACGATGAGCCAGCAGTGCTCGAACATCCGGATCTTGCGGCGGTACTCCTCCTCGGTGTCGGTCGAGGGCTTCTCGAAGGCGTGCGCGGCGGGCTCGTACACGGCGCGGCGCCTGCGCTGGACCATCAGGTACGGGAAGGAGAGGTCGTGGCCGAAGCGGGAGTCGACCTCGACGTAGTCCGAGCGGCGGACCGCATAGATCGAGCCGTTCCCGCCCGTCACCGAGCCGAGCCTGGACTCGCCGGCCCGCAGCCACAGCTCGTACCGCCAGTACGCGCCCTCCATGTTCGTCCCGTCGGGGCGCTGCAACCGGAGCTGACCGCACGCATAGGCGACGTCCGGGTCGGCGAAGTTGCGTACGAGGAGGCGAAGCGCGTCCGGCGCCCAGGTGGCGTTGGCGTCCGAGAAGGCGAGGATCTCGCTCCCGGCGGCACGGACGGCACGGTTCTGCGCAGCCACCTTGCCGCCACGCGGGCAAGCGAGTAGCTCCACGCGCGGACTCGTGGCGGCGATTCGGTGGACGAGGCTGTCCGTGGCGTCTGTCGACGCGTCCGAGGCGACGACGATCCGCAGCCTGTCCGCCGGATAGTCGAGCGCGAGCAGGTTCTCGATGCGCCGCTCGATGACGGTCTCCTCGTTGTGTGCCGCGACGATCACCGTGACGGCCGGGAGCAGCGTGTCGTCGGTGCGGACGCGACGGGTGCGCAGCCTTGCGAGCGCTCCGACCAGGAGCGGGTAGACGAGGTGCGTCCAGACGAGCGCGCCAAGCGCTAGCCAGAAGAGGAGCTCCAAGGCAAGCACGGCGCCGAGTCTACGTCCCAGCTGGCGCGCCGCCCGCCTTCATGCGGCGCTACTGCCAGGCAGCGAGCCGCGGCACTGCGGC
>JAWVDX010000329.1:0-4423 GCA_033857015.1 Gaiellaceae bacterium | reverse complement strand
CCACGAGCGCCTCGGCGGTGTCCTTCTGGGCGAGCGCCTCGAGGTGCTTCGGGAGCGAGCCGGAGTTGGCGCCGATCCGCATCGGGATGCCGGCGGCCTTGGCTGCCTTGACGACGAGCTCGACCTTGTCCGGGCCGCCGATGTTGCCGGGGTTGATGCGCACAGCTGCGACGCCGGACTCGATCGCCTTGAGCGCGAGGCTCGCGTTGAAGTGGATGTCCGCGATCACCGGGATCGGCGAGAGGCGGACGATGCGCGCCAGCGCCTCGGCGTCCTCGATCTTCGGGACGGCGCAGCGGACGATCTCGCAGCCGGCGGAGACGAGCGCGGCGATCTGGGCTGTCGTCGCCTCGACGTCACGCGTCGGCGTGGTCGTCATCGACTGGACAGCGACCGGCGCGCCACCGCCGATCGGGACGCCGCCCACGTGAATCTGCCGCGCGCTGGCCATCTCTCGATTGTAGAGGCGGGTCTCCTCGAGCCTTAGAAGTACCGGTGCACGTCGTTCGTCAAGCCGCTGTACATCAGGAGCCCGACGAGCGCGAAGCCGACGAAGGAGAAGCGCTCCACGACCTCGCGGCGGAGCCGCCTGCGCCGCACCCGCTCGACCAGCGCGACCAGGATGTGCCCGCCGTCGAGGGGCAGGAAGGGCAGCAGGTTCAGGACTCCGAGCGAGATGCTGATCAGCGCCACGATCCCGAGGTAGTCGCGGTAGTCGGCGCGCAGCGCCTCGCCCGAGACGTGCACGATCCCGACGACGCTCGAGACCTGCTTGCGCTGCTCGGGGTGCACGAGCTTGGGCAGGCCGGTGGCGATCTGGTGGGTCACCTCCCAGGTCTGCTGCCACGCGCGCGTGAAGGCGCGCGGCGCGCTGTCCTTGCGGTAGTTGACGCTCCACCTGAGGCCCAGCCTGTACGCGCCCTGGATCTTCTCTGGGCGGATCGTCCCGAGCGTCAAGAGCTGGCCGTTCCGCGCGACGACGACGAGGACGCCGCGTCCCTTGCTGGCCTGGATGATCCTGCTGGCCGCCTCGGGGTCGCGCACGGTCGTGGTGCCGAGGCGCACGAGCGAGTCGCCCTGGCGCAGGCCCGCCTTGGCGGCCGGGGAGCCCGCGAGGACGCTCCCGACGGTCATCGAGTACGAGGTCGCGACGCCGAGGATGTTCACCGCCGTCAGGAGCACGACTGCCACGAGGAGGTTCGCGAACGGCCCCGCTGCGATGACGACGACCCGCTTCCATGTCGCCTGCCGCCAGTACGCGTGCTGCGAGGAGCCCTCGCGCAGCTCCTCGATCCCGTTGTGGGCAAGGCGCAGGACGGGCGTGCTCGGCACCCCGGCGAGCCGCCGCTCGAGCGCGTCGAGCGCCTCCGCGGTCGCCGCTTCGTCGGCCCGTCCGACCGTGGTGCGGATGTTGTCGACGAGCGGGGCAAGCTCCGGATCCTCCGCGACGAGCGGCCCGAAGTAGCGCTCGGCATCCCGCTCGGCCGGGCGGAACATCCCGGGGATCTTCACGTAGCCGCCCAGCGGGATCGCGCCGATGCCGTACTCGATCCCGTTGCGGACGCGCCGCAGGACCGCGGGCGGGAAGCCGAGGTAGAACTTCGTCGGCTTCATCCCCACGGCCCGCGCGACGAGGAAGTGGCCCGCCTCGTGGACGAGGACGAGGAGGAGCAGCCCGACGATCCCCACGAGATAGCTCATGCGCGGGCAGGCTCCAGGGCGTCGATCGCGGCGCGCGCATGCTCGCGGGCCCGGGCGTCGGTGTCGGTCAGCGCGTCGACGTCGTCCACCGGGGATGTATCGGCCGCGGCGAGGGCGCGCGCGACAACCTCTGCGATCGCGAGGAACGCGAGCCGGCCCGCGAGGAACGCCTCGACGGCGACCTCGTTCGCGGCGTTGTAGGCGCACGTGGCGGTTCCACCGGCCTCGCCGGCCTCGCGCGCGAGCCGCAGGAGCGGGAACGTGTCGAGGTCGGGCGCCTCGAACTCGAGCGTCAGGCCCTGGCTCAAATCGAGCTGCGGGACGGGCGTGGCCGACCGCTCCGGATAGGTGAGCGCGTACGAGATCGGGACGCGCATGTCCGGGTAGCCGAGGTGCGCGAGCACCGCGCCGTCGCGCAGACGGACGAGCCCGTGCACGATCGAGCCCGGGTGGACGACGACCTCGATGCGGTCGTAGGGAAGGCCGAACAGGAAGTGCGCCTCGATCAGCTCGAGTCCTTTGTTGGCGAGTGTGGCGGAGTCCACTGTGATCTTCGTTCCCATGCGCCAAGTTGGATGTGCGAGCGCCTGCTCGGGCGTCACGTCGGCGAGCTCGTCACGCGTGCGGCCGCGGAACGGGCCGCCGGACGCCGTGATGACGAGGCCTGCAATCGCGTCGGGCTCGTGCCCCGCGAGGCACTGCAGAAGCGCGGAGTGCTCGCTGTCCACCGGGAGCAGCAGCCCTCTCCCCCGCTCGCGGGCGCGGACGGCGAGCGCCCCGGCGGCGACGAGGCTCTCCTTGTGGGCGAGCGCGAGCGTGACGCCCTGCTCGAGCGCCCACATCGTGGCGGGAAGCCCCGCGAAGCCGACGACGGCGTTCAGGACGATGTCCGGCTCCGAGGCCTCGAGCAGCGGGACGAGATCGCCTGCGGTCTGCGTGTGCGGGACGGAATGGGTCGCGGCGAGCGCGCCAAGGTCGGCGGATCCGGACGCAAGCGCACACACCTCGAGGTCGGGGTGGTCGGCGATGATCTCGAGCGCCTGGCGACCGATCGATCCGGTCGCGCCCAGCAGTGCCACGCGCTTCACGCGTCGATCGTACCCCCTAAACCTCAAGACGCTTCTCGACAATGACGCAGTCCCGCCAGACCCCGTCCAGCTGCGCGTGACGCTCGTAGACGCCTACCTCGCGGAAGCCGCAGGAGCGGAGCAGCGCCCGGCTGGCGGCGTTCTCCGGAAACACCCGGGAGACGAGCTTCCAGAAGCCGGCGTCCGCGCACGCAGCGGCGAGTGCGTCCATTGCCGCGCGGCCGGCGCCGCGCCGGCGCGCATCCGCCGCGACGTAGACGGAGAACTCCGCGATCCCGGCGTAGCACGGGCGGTCGCGGTACGGAAAAGCCGCGGCGAAGCCGAGGAGCGCGCCGTCCTCCTCGACCGCCACCACGGGGTGACGTCCGCCGAGCCAGGCGAGGATCTGCTCCGGTGTGCGGGGGTCGGTCTCGAAGGTGGCGTCGCGCCCCGCGATGCCGGCGTTGTAGATCGCGGCGAGCGCGGGCGCATCGGCTGACCGGGCCGGACGGGCGTGCATCGCCCAAGGATAGGATCGCGCGCATGTGGGAGGGGCTCTCCAAGCGACTCGAGGGGCAGCTCGTCGTGCTCGAGCCGTTGCGCGAAGCGCATCTCGAGCCGCTCTGGGAGGCGGCACAGGACGACCGGACGTGGACGTGGTACCACGGCGATGCGCCGACGCGGGAGTGGTTCGAGGCGTTCCTCGGCGATGCGCTCGAGGAGGCCGCCCGCGGCGAGGAGGCGCCGTTCGCGACGCTCGACCGCCGGAGCGGCTCCGTGGTCGGAAGCACGCGCTTCCTCTCACTCCGCCCGGAGCATCGCGGCCTCGAGATCGGCTCTACTTGGCTCGACCCGGTGGCCTGGAAGACGGGCGTCAACGTCGAGGCGAAGCTGCTCATGCTGGAGCACGCCTTCGAGCGGCTCGGCTGCATGCGCGTCGAGCTGAAGACGGATGCGCGCAACGAGCGCTCGCGGGCCGCGATGGCGGCGCTTCCGGCGCAGTTCGAGGGGATCCACCGCAAGCACATGCTCCGGCCTTACGGCGTGCGCGACAGCGCCTGGTACTCGGTCGTCGACGACGAGTGGCCGGCCGTGAAGGCGAACCTCGAGCGGCGCCGCGACGCGCACCTGGTCGCGTGATGCGAATCTGGGAGATCCCGTTCTCGACGAACGTCGAGCGCGTCACCTTGGCGGCGGCGTTCAAGGGGTTGGAGCTGGAGCACATAGTCGTCCCGCCCGGCGATCGGGGGCTCGTCGAGGAGGTGAGCGGCCAGCGGCTCGTGCCGGTGCTCGACGACGAGGGCACGATCGTGGCGGACTCGACCGCGATCCTCCGCCACCTGGAGGAGCGCTTCCCGGATCCGCCGCTCTTCCCGCGCGAGACCGCTGCGCGCGCCGAGCTGGACGTCTTCCTGGACTGGTTCAACCGGGTGTGGAAGGTGCCGCCGAACGCCATCGAGGCCGAGGTTGGACGGGAGCACCCGGACGAGCTCGTCCTGACGGCCTACTCGCTCGAGATGCGCCTCAGCCTCGACCTCTTCGAGCGCTTGCTCGCGGGGCGCGACTTCCTCTTCGGCGGCTTCTCCGCCGCCGATTGCGCCGCGTTCCCGTTCCTGAAGTACGCGCTGCTCTACGACGAGGCGGACGAGGAGCCG
>JAWVDX010000328.1:0-3958 GCA_033857015.1 Gaiellaceae bacterium | reverse complement strand
TGCGGTCGAACACGAGGGCGAGCCTCGTCTCCCGCGCCATCTACACGCGCGTGACGAAGGACGTGAAGGTCACGCCGGCGGATGTGAAGGCGTTCTACAAAGCGCACTTGAGCCAGTACCGGCTGCCGGCCACGCGTGAGATCCGCCAGATCGTCGTGCGGCACAGGGCGACGGCCGTGCAGCTCCGCGCGAAGCTCGAGCGAGGCGCGAGCTTCGCCGCGCTGGCGCGGCAGAGCTCTGTGGACCAGACAGCCTCGTACGGCGGTCTCATGACGGTCAGGCAAGGACAGACCGTTCCTCCGCTCGGCGTCGCGTTCCAGCTCGACACGAATGAGCTGTCTCAGCCCCTCCACGGCGCGGACGGCTGGCACCTGATCCTGCCCGTCTCGCGGATCGAGCCGGCGAGCTACCAGGCGATCGCAGACGTCGAGCGGCCGATCCGCCAGACGCTGCTCGTCACCAAGCGGGAGGCGGCCATGAAGAGCTGGACGAAGCGACTCACCGCGAGCTGCGCGAAGACGATCGAGTACGCGCGCGGCTTCGCCCCCGCGAAGTAGCGCTCGCTAGATCCGGCCGCGCAGCGTGGTGTAGGCGTCGTTCCACTGGAGCTCGCGCTGGAACGCGCGCAGGCTCGTCGACTCGTCGATCGTGACGACCTCGACCCCGACCATCGCGGCGAAGTCCGCCATGTGGTCGGCCGTGAGCGCGTAGCTGAGACTCGTGTGGTGCGGGCCGCCGGCGAGGATCCAAGCTGCGGCCGCCGTAGAGAGGTCGGGCCGCGGATGCCAGACGGCGCGCGCGACCGGCAGGCGGGGAAGCGCTTCGCGTGGCTCGACGACGTCGACCGGATTGACGAGCATGCGGAAGCGATCGCCGAGATCGACGAGCGCCGCCACGACCGCCTCGCCGGCGGGCGCGGTGAACACGAGCCGGACCGGATCGCTCCGGCCGCCGATTCCCAGCGGGTGGATCTCGCAGGTCGGCACGCCCCCGGCGATCGAGGGACAGACCTCGAGCATGTGGGAGCCGAGGACGGCCTCGGAGCCCGGCGTGAAGTCGTAGGTGTAGTCCTCCATGAACGAGGTGCCGCCCGCGAGGCCGTCGCTCATCAGCTTCATGACCCGGACGAGCGCGGCCGTCTTCCAGTCGCCCTCGGCAGCGAAGCCGTAGCCGTCGCGCATCAGGCGCTGGACTGCGATCCCCGGGAGCTGGGTCAGCGCCCCGAGATCCTCGAACGTGTCGGTGAACGCCCGGTAGCCGCCCTGCTCGAGGAAGCTGCGCAGCCCGAGCTCGATCCGCGCCGCGTCCACCAGAGCTGCGCGCTGCGCCCCGCCGCGGCGAAGCGCCTCGGCGACGTCGTACTCGTCGTCGTAGGTCGCGACGAGCGCTTCGGCGTCCTTCGCGGAGACCGACCCGACGACGTCCGTGAGGTCGTTGATGCCGTGGGTGTTGACGGAGAAGCCGAAGCGGATCTCCGCCTCGACCTTGTCCCCCTCCGTCACCGCGACCTGACGCATGTTGTCGCCGAAGCGGACCACCTTCAGGCGGCGAGCCTCGGCGACGCCGGCCGCGCTGCGCGACCAGGCCCCGATGCGCTCAGCCACCGCCGGCTGCTTCCAGTGTCCGACCACGACGGTCCGGTCGATGTGGAGGCGCGCGAGGATGTGGCCGAACTCGCGATCGCCGTGCGCCGACTGGTTCGTGTTCATGAAGTCCATGTCGATCTCGGACCACGGCAGCGCCTCGTTGTACTGGGTGTGCAGATGGAGGAGCGGCTTCTGCAAGGAGGTCAGCCCGCCGATCCACATCTTCGCCGGCGAGAACGTGTGCATCCACGCGACCAGCCCGACGCAGCGCTCCGAGCTGTTCGCCTCGATGCAGATCGCCCGGATCTCCTCCGGCGTCGTCAGGACGCCTTTCCCGACCAGGTCGACCGGGATGGCGGCGGCGTCATGGAGAGATGCGGCGATCTCGGCCGCGTGTTGCCCGACCGCCCTCAGGGTCTCCTCGCCGTAGAGGTGCTGGCTCCCAGTGACAAACCACACTTCGTATGTGTCACGAAGGTGCATGCGACATCCTCGATCTCCTCATCGTTCCCACTGCCTTTCACCCTCCACCGCGATAGAGTTTCGATCGAACAGCACGTGACAAAGTGACAGTAAACATGTGATAGAGTGCGATTGTCAAGCACTGCCACATGTCACGCTGACGACTACCGACGAGGGAGATTCAGGATGAGTGCCAAGCGACCAACGATCCGTGATGTCGCGGCGATCGCCGGCGTTTCGCACCAGACCGTCTCCCGCGTGATCCACGGCGACGCGAGCGTACGGCCGAGGACGAGGTCGCTCGTCCTCAAGACCATCGAGGACCTCAACTACGTGCCCAGCCCGAGCGCGCGCGGCCTCGTCCCGAATCGCACGCACTGCATCGGGATGGTCACGACCGACGTGTCCGACCACTCCTTCGCGGCCGCCGTCGCCGGCGCCGAGAAGGAGGCCCGGCGACTCGGGTACTACCTGATGATCGCGAGCGTCGAGGAGACGGCAGAGGAGGACGGCGGCCAGTACCTCCGCCTCCTGGTGGAGCGCCGGATCGAGGGCCTGATCCTCGCGCGCGCCCACGGCGCCTCCGAGCAGCTCACGCAAGCCGAGGACAGCAAGATCCCGATCGTGATCATCGGCCCCCAGGTCAGCGGGCACATGGCCGTCGACGTCGACAACGCCACCGCCGCGCGTGAGGCGGTGGGTCATCTGCTCTCGCACGGACACCGGTCGATCGCGATGATCACCGGCCCCGTCGACTGGCCTGCGGTCCAGAACCGGATGCGCGGCTACGAGGCCGCGTGCGCGGAATGGGGCGTCGAGCCCCGCCCCGATCTCGTCGAGCACGCGCTCGACTGGTCTCCGATGAGCGGACAGGCGGCCGCGGCTCGCCTGCTGTCGCGCGACCAGTCCTTCAGCGCGGTCTTCGTCCACAGCGACCTGCTCGCGCTCGGGGTGGTGCGCGAGCTGAACGCACACGGGCTGAAGGTCCCGGACGACATCTCCGTCGTCGGCTTCGACGACATCGAGGTCGCAGCCTTCGCCTCGCCCCCGCTGACCACGGTGCGCCAGCCGATGGAGGCGGTCGGCGCGCTTGCGGCGTCGCTCGTCATCGGACAGCTCAGCGACCGCACCTCGATGGCCCGGCAGGCGCACCTGCTCCCGGGCATCGTCATCGCGCGGGAGTCGGTCGCCCCGCTCAGCCGCGCGTCCTAGCGGTCGATGCGGCTCCGGACGCTTCTCCTCGACTTCGACGGAGTCATCGTCGACTCCCGCAGAGGCGTCGCCGCAGCCTTGAATGCCGCCCTCGTCGAGCACGGGCTGGAGCCGCTGAGCGAGGCAGCCGTTCTCCGATTCATCGGCCCGCCGATCCACCTGTCGTTCGAGACGCTGACCGGCACGCACGACGTGGACGCCTACGTCGAGACGTATCACCGCATCTACGCGGAGACCTGCGTCGACGTCGTGGTGCTCGACGGCATGCGCGCCGCGCTCGAGACGCTCGGGGCGGGCTTCCAGCTCGTCCTCGCGACGTCGAAGCCGGCTCCGTTCACCGAGAGCATCCTCCGGGCCTACGGCCTGCTCTCCCTGTTCGCCGGGACGTCCGCGCCGACGCTCGAGACGCCGAGCGAGCCGAAGGCGGAGACCGTCGGCCGCGCGCTCGAGCTGGCCGCCGCCACGGACGTCGTCGCGCTCGTCGGCGACACGCACTTCGACGTCGACGCCGGCCGCGAGCACGGCCTGCCGGTGATCGGCGTGACCTGGGGGTTTGGCAGCGAGACCGAGCTCCGCGCGGCGGGGGCCGCGGCGATCGCGCATGACCCGCCCGAGCTGGTCGCCGTCGTGCAGCGGCTCGCCGGGAGCTAGGGCATCTCGACGGCTTCGAGGATGAAGCCGAGCTCCGACGTCGTGTC
>JAWVDX010000327.1:0-2696 GCA_033857015.1 Gaiellaceae bacterium | reverse complement strand
TCGAGGACGTACCCGGCGCGCCCGCCCGGGGGGTGCGCGATCGCCTGGACGAGGTCGAGCTCCGACCACGAGGGAATAAGCGCGATCGGCTCCCCGTCGAGATCCACCACCAGGGCGTGGCGCCCGTAGAGCTGCGCCGCTGCGACGAACTGCTCCGGCGGGATCGTCTCGACGGCGGGCATCGCGCGCCCGAAGAACTCGTCGAGCGGGCCCACGACCACCGCGCCCCGCGCCGTCGCGAGGCGCAGGCCGTCGCCGCTCGACCACGGATTCGCGCGCACGGGCAGCCGCCCCGCCGGCGCGACGTAGCGCCGAACGAGCTCGCGATCGCCCTGGAAGCCGCCGGTCGCGAGGATCAGCGGCCCGTCCCGCTCCCCGGGCGAGGCGCCCAGCTCGACACCGCCCGCCGCCCGCACGAGCGCCTCCGTCATCCGGGCGGTGTCGAAGCGCCAGCCGGCCGTCAACGGGTTCGCGGTCTCGCGGGCGAGCACGGGCGCGCCGAGCCGCTCGAGCCAGGCCAGGGCGTCGTCGAGGCGCTCGTGCACGACCCGCTGCAGGCGCTCGTCCCCGTCGGGGCATTGCTCGCGGAAGAGCTCGAAACTGCGGTAGCGCCACACGAACCCGCTCGAGAGGAGCATCGAGCCGCCCGGGCGATCGCCCTTCTCCAGCAGCCGCAGCGCGGCCCCGAGCTCGCGCAGACGCGCAGCGGCGGCGAGCCCCGCCATCCCCGCGCCTGCAATCGTGACCTCCGCGCGGGTCAAGACGAAGCCTTGTCTCGCAGCGTCATCTCGACCGGAGCTGGATCAAACGAGCGAGAAGCTCGGCTTGTGCTCGACGTACTCGAGCAGCACGCCTTCAGGCCCCCGCACGAAGACCGCATACGTGTTCGGCGCGTCCTTCACCTCGGCGACCTCGTGCCCATGGTCCGCAGCGGTCTGCCGCCACTCCTCGGCCGAGTCGACGAGCACCGCCAGATGATTGAGCAGCGGCCGCTCCGTCGCCTCCGGCAGCTCGCGGCGCAGCTCGAGGAACGCACCGCCGACCTCGACGCGCTCCGCCCCGGACGGCCCCGGAGCCACGCGCTTGAACCCGAGCTCGGCCCAGGCGGCTGCGCAGGCCTGCGGATCGGTGCAGGCGAGCGCCACGTGGTCGAGATCGACCGCAGCCTGCGTCTCGCCCTCGACGAGCACGAGCTCGAGCCCTTCCGGAAGCTGCATGTGCGCGTCGAAGCGCGACTTCAGCACCGGGAGCTGGATCCGCGCCAGCGCCTCGTCGAGCGACGGGACGCGCAGCCCGACATGGACGAGCGAGCCGGCGTTGCGCGGCCCCTCGGCGTCGAACAGCGTCAGCTTGCCGCGCCGCGCGTCGGCGCCGACCAGCGTGAACGTGTCTGTCCGCTCGATGACGTGCATCCCGATCTGCTCCGTGAGGATCGCGGCGATCGTGTCCCGATCGGCGACCCAGAGCGCGACGTGGTCGAGTGTCTTCAAGCCCACCTCCCGAGCTTACCGGCTGTCACTTCTTCTTCCGGTCGACGGCCCGCTGGAGCTGGTCCTTGCTCATCGTCGAGCGGCCCGCGATCCCCATGTGACGTGCCTCGTTGTAGAGCTGGTCCTTCGTCCGCCCCTTCTCCCGGTTCGTGCCGGACCGCAAACCACCGCGGCGGCCCGAGGAGATGTCCATTCGGGACAGGGTCGAGGACTCGCGCGCCTCGCCGGCGCGCGCCCGCTCCTTGTTGACGGTGCGTGCGGCGATCTCCTCCGCCTTGTCCTCGGACGAGCCGCGCTCCTTCAAGCTGTCCTTGATGTGCTCGTACTGGCGCTCCCGCTTCTTGTTCCAGGCCTGCTGCGGCATGGTCGACCCCCTCGTCGTCGAATTCGAGGTGGAAGGTTCCCGCTCGGCGGAGCGTTAATCCGGTGCTAGTCGAGCGGCTCGTTTTGGACGTTGTGCTCGGTCGCATAGGCGTCGACTAGCGGGTTGACCGCAGCCTCGCCTTCCAGCCAGACGGCGTTGATCTTCACGAAGGGCTCCCACTTGTCGGGGAGCGCGTCCTCCGGGAAGATCGCCTCGACCGGGCACTCGGGCTCGCAGGCGCCGCAGTCGATGCACTCGTCCGGGTCGATCACCAGCATGCGATCGGTCTCGTGGATGCAGTCCACGGGGCAGACGTCGATGCAGGAGCGATCCTTGATGTCGATGCAGGGCTCGGCGATCACGTACGTCATGGGCGCCTACTCTAACGCGGTCAGTTGGGCGACGAGATCGGAAGCGCGCTCCACCAGGGCGCTCTTCACGACGACCTGATCGAAGCCCGCGGCGTGCGCCGCGCGGAGGCCCGCCGTATCGGTGTGGTTGGCGTAGCCGAGGATGGGGACGTCCGGCCAGCTGTCGGCGACCTCCTGCGGGTCGACGCGGGCGATGTCCGCGATCACGAGGTCGGGCGCCTCCACGCTGTCGCTCGCAGAGAGCTGATGCCCCGGGAGGAGCGCCTCGAGCTTCCCGCGGAAGAAGAGGTCGACCCCGACGAGCAGGATCGTCGCCACGGATTGAGCGTAACACTGTGCGGCGTGGCTGCCCAGGATCCGTTTGCGCAGGGGCTCGAGCTGATCCGGGCCGGGGCGTTCTTCGAGGCGCACGAGGCGCTGGAGATCGCCTGGCGCGCCGCGCCGGCGGAGGAGCGGGACTTCCTCCAGGGG
>JAWVDX010000326.1:0-5279 GCA_033857015.1 Gaiellaceae bacterium | reverse complement strand
CGCCTGCACGCCGATGACGATCGTCACGGCAAGCAGGGCGAGCAGCGCCAGGTCGGCGAGCAGCGGCTTCCCGCCGAGCGCACGCGCGCTGCTGCGGTCGAAGCCGACGACGAGCAGCTGGCGATGGACGAGGCGCAGCGCCACCGCTCCCGGGACGGCGAGCGCGGCCGTCGCGACGAGGTCCGAGTCGGACACGCCGAGCACGTCGCCGAAGAGCAGCCCGGAGAGGCCCGGCGGCGTCGCCGGGGCGAGCGCGAGCAGGACACCGAGGCCGAAGAGCCCCGTCACCACCACCGCGACGCCCGTGTCGCGGTCGATCTCCCGCATGCGGCCGATGAGCGCCACGCCGATCGCGGCGATGAGCACCCCGATTGCCCCGCCGAGGAGCAGCGGCACCCCGAGCAGCGCCGCGATCACGAGCCCCGGAAAGAGCGCGTGCGCGAGCGACTCGGCGCCGTAGGAGAGCTCGTAGAACAGCACCCAGCAGCCGAGTGCGGCGCCCACGACGCCGACGAGCGCGAGCTCGAGCAGCGCGCGCTGCATGAAGCCCTGCGACCACGGCTCTAGGATCGCGTGCGCCATCTAGTGATCGTGGTGGTGCGGCGGAAGCAGCACGGCGCCCGCCTCTCCCGGGAGCGAGACGACGTCGCCGCCGTAGGTCTGCTCGAGCACCGAGCGGGTGAGCGTCTCGGCGGGCGTGCCGAAAGCGATCTGCCGGCGGTTCAGGCAGAGGACGCGATCCCAGCCGGTCGCCCGCTCGAGGTCGTGCAGCGCGATCAGGATCCCGCGGCCCTCCGCGGCGAGCTCGGCGATCAGCTGCTCGAGCAGCTCCGCACTCGGCTCGTCGAGGCCGGTGAATGGCTCGTCGAAGAGCAGGATGGGCGCGTCCTGGACGAGCGCGCGGGCGATCAGCACGCGCTGGCGCTGGCCGCCGGAGAGCTCGCCGAAGGTGCGGTCCGCCAGCTCGCGCAGGTGCACGCGGTCGAGCGCCTCGAGAGCGAAGCGCCGCTCCGCGCGGCCGACCCGCCGCCACCAGGGGACACGCGAGAGCGTGCCCATGAGGGCCACGTCGAGCGCGCTGACCGGGTAGTCGAGACGGGAGCGCTCGGTCTGCGGGACGTAGCCGCAGGCGCCCGTCAGGGCGACGGTCCCGCCCGTAGGAGCGAGCTCGCCGAGGAGGACGCGGAAGAGCGTGGTCTTCCCGCCCCCGTTCGGGCCGAGCACGCCGATGCGCTCACCGGGGTGCAGCTCGAAGTCGACCTCCTCCAGCGCGGGCGGGCCGCCGTAGCCCGCGGCGAGCCCTGCGACGGTGATCAGCGCTGCGCTCACCCGAGCCCCGGGATCTGGCAGCCGCGCGCGCCGCCGGTGAAGCCGCGCACCATCGCGTCCGCGTTCGCCTGCTCCATCCCGAGGTAGGTCGCGCCCGGCGAGCCGCTCGGGCCGAGTGTGTCGCCGTAGAGCGTCAGGTCGGCGCGGGCCCCGGTGTCGCGTGCGATCGCCTTCGCGAGCGCCGCGTTCATCGAGCTCTCCGGGAAGATCGCCTTCACGTGCTCGCGCCGGATCAGCGTGATCAGCTTCGCGGTCGCACCGGCGGAGGCCTGCGCCTGCGTCGTCTGCGAGGGGATGACCGCGCCGATGACGTCGATCCCGTAGCGCTGCGCGAAGTAGTTGAACGCGTCGTGGGAGGTGACGAGCTTGCGCTCGGCGCGGGGCACGGTCGCGAAGCAGCGGGCGATTCCGGTGTCGAGGCGCCGCAGCTTGCGGAGATACGCGCTCGCGCGGGCGCGATACCCGTCTGCGTGGGCGGGGTCGGCGGCTGCGAGCGCGTCGCGGATCGCCGCGACGGCGGCCTCCGCGTTGCGCGGGTCGTGCCACCAGTGCGGGTCGAAGCGCGACGCCTCGGGCCCGCTCGTCTCGCCCGCGACATGGTCCGGCACGCGGTCGCCGAGGACGATCACGCGCGGATTCCCCGCCTCGCTGACCACCTTGCCCATCCAGGGGTCGAGCCTGTCGCCGCTCTCGAAGACGAGCTTCGCCGAGCTCGTGGCCTCGACGTCCGCAGGGCGCGGCTCGTAGTCGTGCGGGTCGCTGTTCGGCTGGAGGATCTGGTGGACGAGGACATCCGGGCCGCCGACCGCGTGCAGCCAGTCGCCAATCTGCGTGGTCGTCCCTACGACGACGAGGCGCCCGTTCGCGTTCGTGCTCCCGCCGCAGCCCGCCAGCAGGAACGTCGCGGCCGCGGCTGCGAGCGCGACCGGCCGCAGGCGGATGCTCTTCGCGAGCGCCACGACCGCGAAGAGGCCGCCGCCGAGGACGGCGATCGCTGCGCCCGGCGGCACGTTCGCCTCGACGGAGAGCCAGAGCCCGCCGACGCCTTCCAGCGCGACGAGGCCGATCGAGGCGAGCTGCCACGGGACGAGCCGCCGCGTCACGAGCCGTGCGGTCGCGGCCGGCACGACGAAGAGCGCGCTCGCGAGCAGCGCCCCGATCGCGGCCAGCGCCACGACGACGGCGAACGCGATCAGCCCGACGAGCAGCCCGTCGGCCCAGGCGACCCGCACGCCGAGGGTCGTCGCGCTCCCCGGGTCGAAGCCGACCGCGAGCCAGCGCCGTCCAACGAGGAGGCTCGCGACGAGCACGCACGCGCTCGCGACCGCGGCCAGCACGAGATCGTGCGTCCCGATCACGAGCAGGCTCCCGAAGAGCAGCGTCTCGACATTGGAGCCCGAGTGGAACACGTCGCTCGCGAGGATCACCCCGGCCGCGAGCGCGCCGACGAGCACGAGCGCCGTCGCGCTGTCGTAGTCGGAGCGCCGGTGCCGCGCGAGCCGGCCCAGCGCGACGGCGAAGCAGAGCGCGGCGCCGCCGGCGCCGAGCGGCGCCGCGAAGCTCAGCCCGTCGGCGACCACGAGCCCGGGGAAGGACGCCGTGCCGACGGCGTGGACGTAGAACGCCAGCCCGCGGAGGACGACCCAGGTGCCGAGCAGCCCGGCGGCGACGGAGAGGAGCAGCACCTCGATCACGCCTCGCTGGACGAACGCGTAGTGGAAGGCGGTGAACACAGATCGGAACAATACTCATTCTCACTATCGCTCGCGAACGGCTACAATCCGGCGCGATGGCGACGACCTCCTGGACCGACGACGTCTTCGAGACGCTGCGCACGCGCGGCTCGCGGAGCGGCAGCGCCCGCAGCGCGATCGTCGAGCTGCTCGGCCGGCAGGACTGCTGCCTGACCGCGCTCCAGATCTTCGACGGGCTGCGCGCCGAGGGGAAGGCGGTCGGGATCGCGAGCGTCTACCGCGTGCTCGAGAGCCTCGTCGAGCTCCGCGTCGTCCAGCAGGTGGCGGTCGGCGACGGCCAGATCCGCTTCGAGCCCGCGCACCGCAGCGGCGAGCACCACCACCACGTCGTCTGCGACGGCTGCGGCAAAGTCGAGTCCTTCGAGGACCCGAACCTCGAGCAGGCGCTGCACCAGGTCGAGGCGCGGATCGGCTACCGGGTCGCCGCGCACGAGGTCGTGCTGCACGGCGCCTGCGCTGCCTGCGCCGACTGAATCCGCTGCCATACTCGGCCGCGATGCAGTGGCCGCCGCGCTCGCTCACCGTTCTGGCGCTGCTCCTGGCCTTCGGGATCCTCGTCCTGATCAGCGTGATCGGGATCGTCAAGCTCTGGCCCGAGCACCAGCACCTCTCCGGGCCTCGCTTCGCCGCCGCAGCCCAGCCGAAGCCGGTCGGCGCGCGCGTCACCGGTGTCCAGGAGATCAAGTGCCCGGGTCGCGGGCAGAGCGGCTGCGTCCGCGCGCGGATCCAGATCACCGAGGGGAAGGACAAGGGGAAGCGCTCGACGCTCTCGATCCTCGACGCGGCAGGCCCTGCGCGGTTCGCCGTCGGCGATGCGATCTACGTCTACAAGAACCAGCTCCCGCCCGGGGCGCGGCTCGGCGGCAGCCGCGTCGACCAGTACTCCTTCTCGGACTTCAAGCGGACCTCGCCGCTGATCTGGCTCGCCGCCGCGTTCGCGCTCCTCGTGCTCGTGGCGGGCCGGGTGCAGGGGCTGCGTGCGCTGGTCGGGCTCGCCGGGAGCCTCGCGATGCTCGTCTTCTTCGTCGTCCCGGCGATCCTCGGCGGGCGACCGCCGCTGCAGGTGGCGATCTTCGGCGCCTTCGGGGTCATGCTCCTGACGATCCCGCTCGCGCACGGGGCGAACGTCAAGTCGCTCGCCGCCTGCCTGGGCACGGCGCTCAGCCTGGGGCTCACGCTCGCGCTCGCGGACGTCTTCACGGGCCTCGCCCACCTCAGCGGGCTCACCTCGGACGAGGCGATCTACCTGCACGCGACGAGCGGCGTCTCGCTGCGCGGGCTTCTCCTCGCGGGGATGGTGATCGGGGCGCTCGGCGTGCTCGGCGACACGACTGTGACCCAGGCCTCCACGGTGCTCGCGCTGCGCCGCGCGAACCCGGCGCTTCATGCGAAGGAGCTGTTCACGCACGCGACGAGTGTCGGGCGCGACCACATCGCCGCGACGGTCAACACGCTCGTGCTCGCCTACGCGGGCGCGGCGCTGCCGATCCTGCTCATCTTCAACGCCGCAGGGACGTCGTTTCGCTCCGCGGTGAACAGCGAGGCGGTGGCGGAGCAGATCGTCGCGACGCTCGTCGGCTCGATCGGGCTCATCGCCGCGGTCCCGGTGACGACCGCGCTCGCGGCGCTGCTCGCGCTGAAGATCGACCCGCGCGAGCTGGAGCGCGAGCACCTGCACGTGCACTGAGCGGTGGGCCGGCCGGACCCGGCCCACCGCCCGGGCGCGCTAGACCCCGCAGGGATCCCCGCCGGAGTCGAACGCCGCGTTGCTCCACGTCGGCTGCACCGCGTACCGGTGGCCGGCCAGCGTGATGTTGTGGTCGTTCGTCCAGGCGCACTTGTCTGCGTTCTCGCTCGTCTGGTCGTCGTTCCAGCCGTCCTGGAACGAGGTGAAGTTGTCCGGGTCGGTCACTGCTTCGGAGTACTCGTGGCCGACGACGATGCTGTAGCCGTCGAAGATGCCGTTGCCGTAGGCGTTGCTCGTCGCGTTGACGTTGTGCTTGCCGCAGCCGTCGCTGCCGAGCCCGGGCCAGTCCGCGTTCAGGAACGGGATGAAGGAGTACTCGATCCTGTTCGGGTTCCCGTTGCCGGCGATGCTCGTCGTCTGCGTGTGGTAGCCGCAGTACACCGGCTGGCCCGTCCCGATCGTGCTCGGCGGCGTCAACACGATGTACGTCGCGTCCGGGTCGTATTTGA
>JAWVDX010000325.1:0-5935 GCA_033857015.1 Gaiellaceae bacterium | reverse complement strand
GGACGAGGCCGAGCACGCTGAAGAGGCCGTCGATCGCGAGCGCGGCGACGACCATCGCCACGAACATCGCCGCGATCAGCTTTGCGGCGACGCGGCGGCCGTAGTACTTGCGATAGATCAGCGCGATCGGGACGACGATCAGGTCGGCGTAGATGAACGCGATGACGCCTCCGAAGGAGATTCCGCCGCTCCAGAGCACCGCCGCGAGCGGGATGTTCCCCACCGAGCAGACGAAGCTGAGCGCAGCGACGAGCGGCCCGACGACGACGTTCTCGACGATGCGCAACGGCCGCCACGCGTCCGTCAGGAACAGTGCGTTGAAGAAGCCCTTGGGCAGCAGCGCGATGAAGCCGGCCATCAGGAAGCCGGCGCCGATCTCCCTCCAGAGCATCTCCCAGTCGCCGCGGAAGTTGTGCGCGACATCCGACCACGCCCCGACGCTCGTGAGGCGCTCGCGCCAGGGAAGCTGCTCGGAGCCGGCGCTGTGGTGCTCGTGACCGGTCTGCGCCTCCTGGGCGTGCATGCGCGCCTCCTCCTCTTCGCGGCGGTTGAAGAGCACGCGGACCAGCACCCACATGAGGACGATCAGGACGAGCCCGCCGACCAGCTCCGCGACGGTGAACCGCCAGCCCAGGAAGATCCACATGACGATCCCGAGCTCGAACACCAGGTTCGTCGAAGCGAACTGGAAGGCCATCGCCGCCTGCAGGCTCGCGCCCTTCTGGAAGAGCGACTTCGCGATCGCGACCGCGGCGTAGCTGCACGACGACGACGCAGCCCCGAGCCCCGTCGCGAGCGTCATCGGCCTGAGCCCCTCGCCGCCGAGCGCCTGCTCGATCCGCTTCCGCGGGATCCACGCCTGCACCACGCCGGAGAGCAGGAAGCCGAAGATCAGCGCCCAGCCGACCTCCCACGCCATCCGGAAGGCGTTTGCGAGGCCGTCGCCGATCCAGCCGAGACTCGACATCCGCGCGAAGGATACCGCAGGGGGGTATCACGGCCAAGCCGGGCCTCCGGAAGAGCCGACGCGCGGATTCGAACCGCGGACCCCTTCATTACGAGTGAAGTGCTCTACCAGCTGAGCTACGTCGGCAGCGAGGGGCGATTCTAGCGCCGGCTACTTGCCGGCGTTGGAGTGGCCCGCGTACTGGGCGTGGTCGGCGCTCTGGCTCTGCGTCGCGCCCTGGAGTGCCCCGCTCGGCGGACTCTGGTCGACCGCGTCGGCGGACGCCGGGGCCTGATCCTTCATGGTGCTCTTCGTTCCCGTCGAGGAGATCGGGGCCTCGGCCGAGGCGTTCTTCTTCTCCTGGCCCGCCGGAACGGGCTTGGCCTTCGCGGCGTGCCGCTGGGTCTTCGCCTCGCTGCTGGATCCGCGCGTCCCAGCCAGGCCGCGCTGCCTGTCGCGTGCGGGGGCCGCGGCCGGAAGAGCGCTCTTGTGCTGCTTGCTCTGCCCGTGCTTCACAGCGGCGGAGCTCCGTGCCTGGAGAGGCTTCGCGTGCTTGACGGGCGCACGGCGCACCGACGCGCTGACGTTGGGGAGGGCCGCCGAGCCGGCATCTGCCGGGACGGCCCCGACCCGCGGCGCAGCAGCCGGCGCGACGCCGGCCGGCCGGACGGGCGCCTGCTGGTGCTTCTTCGACGCAGGCGCGGGGATCGCGTGATGGACGATGGGGATCGCGGCACCCGCCGCGACGACGACCGCGCCGGCGGCAACCAGCTTCGCCGCGCCCGCTCCGCCGAGCAATCCCTTGAGCGCCGTCGCCAGCGAGCCGAGGTTGAGCCCGCCGACCAGCCGGCGCGGCTTCGACTGCTCCGCGTCGAGCCCTTTCGCCAGCGTCCGGCGCGCCCGGAAGATCAACGTCTCGACGGCGGCGTGCGTGATCCCGAGCTCTGCGGCGATCTCCGCATAGGAGAGCCCCTGCCACTCGCGCAGGAGGATGGCGTTGCGCTGGTTCTCCGGCATCGCGGCGAGCGCGTCGCCGAGGCCGATCAGCGCCTCCGCCTCGAGCGGCTGCGGTGCGGCCAGCACGTCCTCGAGGGCGTGCAGGTCGTCGTCGCACTCGACCCGGCGGCGACGGAAGAAGGAGCGGCGCCTCGAGCGGCAGACGTTCGCCGCGATCGCGTAGAGCCAGGCGGCCTCGAGCTCAGGTCGGACGCCGCGCCGGAATGCTCTGAACGCATTGAGGAACGTCGTCTGCACCGCGTCCTCGGCCTCCTCGCGGTTGCCGAGCTCACGCAGGCAAAAGCGCTCGAGCGGGCGCGCGTAGCGCTCGAAGAGCTCGTGGAGCTCCTCGTCCTGCTCGACTGCAGGACGGATGACCAGATCCAGCTGTGGTGCTTCGGCGCTCAGCGATCCCCCTCAGTGATCCCGTCGCAGTGTGCTCCCCATTTGGCGAAACGGCAAATCTCTGACTCTCTATCGGACGAGGGCGACACCGCTGAACGCGTCGCGGAGGCGGACGAAGAGCGCCTCCAGCGCGAGCGGGACGTTCGCGTTGAACTCGACCAGCAGGCGCCAGGTCTCGCGGACTGCCTCCGCCGCGTCCTCGGCTCCCGGGATCCGCTCCGGCGTGCCGTCCTCTGCGAGCTGAGCCGCCCGATCGCGATGCGCGAGCGCTCCGGTCGCCCCGACCGCCGCAGCGACGAGGTCGCGGTACCAGGTGGCGAGCTCCTCCAGCGAGGCGAGCAGCTCCTCGCGCTCGGCGCCCCGCTGCACGCGGCGCACGTGCTGCTCGGCGTCGCGCTTGGTCAGCTCGCGATCGGCGATCTCCTCCTCGCCCCGCTCCCTGGCTGCGAGGCCCCGCTCCTTGAGCGCGTCGGCGAGGGAGGCGGCCGCCGCGCTCGGGTCGAACGCCTCGTCGAGGTAGACCGCGCGCGCCAGCTCGATCAGCGTCGTGCGCCGCGCCGTCGCCTGCGGGTCGAGCAGCCGCTCTGCGCGATCGAGCCGCCCCGCCGCGAGCCGTGCGAGCGCGGCCGCCTCGTCGTCGCCGAGCGCCGGCGAGAGCCGCTGGAGGTGCGCCCGTACGGCCGGCTCGCTCAGGCGGCGGAACGGCACGAGCTGGCACCTCGAGCGCAGCGTCGGAGAGATCGGCCCCAGCTCGTCCGCGACGAGGAGGATGCGCGCATACGCGGGCGGCTCCTCGAGATCCTTCAGCAGCGCGTCGGCCGCCTCGGCGTTCAGGAGCTCGGCGCCGAAGAGGAGGTAGACCCGCCGCGCCGCCTCGAAGGGGCGCATGTGCAGGTCGCGGCGCAGCTCGCGGATCGCGTCGATGCGGATCTGGTCGCCCAGCGGCTCGAGGACGTACAGATCCGGGTGCGTGCGGTGCGCGACGCGCTCCGACTCGCCGAGCGCGGCCGCGGCGAACGCTAGGGCAGCCTGGCGCTTCCCCGTCCCGGCAGGCCCGTGGAGGAGGAACGCGTGCGCGTCCCCTTCGTCGAGTGCCGACCGCAGCAGGCGCTTCGCCTCCTCCTGCTCCACCACCTCGGCGAGGAGGTCGCTCACGCGGCCACGTCCTCGAGCGCGCCGCGCACCAGGCGGGCGACCAGCTCCACCGGGAGCGACGCGTCCACCGTCACGATCCGCTGCGGGAAGATCGCGGCGAGCTCGCGGTAGGCCTCGTCCACGCGCGCGCGGAAGAGGTCGCCGCTCCGTTCCATGCGGTCGCGGTCGCCGCCCATCCGCTCGCGCGCCTCCTCCGGGTCGAGCAGCAGGAGAAAGGTGCGCTCCGGAAGCACGCCCTGGATCGCCGGCCCGTTCAGCTCGAGCACCCGGTCGACGCCGAGCCCGCGGGCGATCCCCTGGTAGGCGAGCGACGAGTCGAGGTAGCGGTCGCAGATCACGGTTGCGCCGCGCTCGAGCGCGGGCCGGATCACCCGGCTGACGAGCTCGGCGCGCGCCGCCGCGAACAGCGCCGCCTCCGCCCAGGGTGAGACGTCATCCCCGTGCAGCAGCAGCTCGCGCACCCGCTCCCCGAGGGGCGTCCCGCCCGGCTCCCGGGTCAGCACGACCTCGTGACCCTGCCCGCGCAGCTCCTCCGCAAGCAGCTCCGCCTGGGTGGATTTGCCGCAGCCGTCGATACCTTCGAAGGTCAGGAACACGCCGGGCCTAGGATACGCCGATGCGAATGGTTGTCACCGGTGGCGCCGGCTTCATCGGGTCGCACGTCGTGGAGGCGCTCCTCGAGCGCGGCGACGAGGTGCACGTCGTCGACACACTCGTCAGCGGCAAGCGGGAGAACGTCCCCGTCGAGGCGACGCTGCACGAGCTGGACATCCGGGATGAGGCGCTCGTCGCGCTCGTCGCGGAGCTGGGCGCCGAGGGGATCGTCCACCTCGCCGCCCAGGCCGACGTCCGCGTCTCGGTCGCGCGGCCCCAGCTCGACGCGGAGGTGAACGTCCTCGGGACGCTGCGCGTGCTCGAGGCGGCGCAGGGCGTCGGCGCGAAGATCGTGTTCGCCTCGACCGGCGGCGCGATCTACGGAGAGTGCGACGCGCCCGCGACCGAGGAGTCGCCGCGCCGGCCGCTGGCGCCGTACGGCACCTCGAAGCTGTGCGGCGAGGAATACCTCGCCACGTACAACCGCCTCTACGGCAGCACGCACGCGGCGCTGCGCTTCGCGAACGTCTACGGGCCGCGCCAGAACCCGCACGGCGAGGCGGGTGTCGTCGCGATCTTCTTCGGCCTGCTCGCCGAGGGGAAGCAGTGCAAGGTGTTCGGGACGGGAGGCCAGCAGCGCGACTACGTGTACGTCGGGGACGTCGCCCGCGCCACCCTCGCGGCGTTCGGGCTGGACGGCGGCGTCCTCAACATCGGCACCGGCCGCGCGACCTCGGATCTCGAGCTGTACCGGGCCTGCTGCGCGGCCGCGGGGGTCGAGGCGGAGCCGCTCTTCGCGCCCGCACGGCTTGGCGATCTGCAGCGCAGCGTCCTCGACATCACGCTTGCCGGCGAGCTGCTCGGCTGGGCGCCGGAGCGCTCCCTCGAGCAGGGCCTCGCCGACACCTGGGCCTCTTTCGCTCCGTAGCAGGAAAGCCCCCGGGCCCTGCCGAACAACGGCGAGCCGATGGAGCACACCCTTCCCGCGTACGAGACCGTCCGACCCTGGCGCACCGCAGCCGTCCTCGCGACGCTGATCGCCGCGGTGGAGCTCGTCGTCATCCTGATCGCGGGGACGGTCTGGCTCGCGAAGCCGCTGTTCGCGAGCGGCTCGGCGCCCGCGCAGGTCAGCCCGCTGATCCTGCCCCACCCCGTGCGCACGAAGGTGGGGCTCATCAAGCTGACCCGCGCGCAGACCGCCGTCCTCGTCCTGAACGGGAGCGGCCAGTCCGGCGCCGCAGCCGCGACCGCGGACACCGTGCAGGCGCGCGGCTACACCGTCTCGAACGTCGGCAACGCCGCGACGAGCGACTACCGCTCCGGCGTCGTCATGTTCCGCAAGGGCTACCGCCCCGAGGCGCTGCGCCTCGCCCACGACCTGCGGATCGCCCGGGTGGCGCCGCTGCGCGGGATCAAGACCACCGAGCTCATGGGCGCGCAGCTCGCCCTGGTCGTCGGCAACTCCTAGCTACAGGCGCCGTGGTTCACGGCGCGGCGCGTCTTGTCGAGCGGCCCGTTCTTGCCCGCGCTCGCCGGATCCTCGGTGTAGGCGCGGTTGAAGTGCGCGTAGGCCGCGCAGGTACCGGCCTCGCGGTAGATGCGCCACTCGAACATGCCGAGCGCGTCCCACGTCCGCGGGTTCTCCGGCTCAAGCCGGGTCGCCTCGAGATAGAGCTCGTGAGCGAGGTCGTCCTCGCCGCGGTTGTGGGCCGCGCCGGCCTGGCGCAGCCGCGCGTCCACCGAGAGCGGGTTGTACGAGCGGGCCAGCTCGGCGCTGCGGAAGGCGAGCACCGGATCGCTGAGCGTCTGCCCGAGCTCCCGGCTCGCGAGGATCGGCGC
>JAWVDX010000324.1:0-5651 GCA_033857015.1 Gaiellaceae bacterium | reverse complement strand
AGTGGACGGCCGAGCAGGCGCAGGTCGCGAACGCGTCGCTGAACAGTCAGCTGCGCGAGCTCCGTGCCCACCCGAGCGCCTTCACGTGGGCCTACGGCAGCGACCAGCCGCCGACCGCCGCTCACCTCGCGACCTACAAGAGCACCGCGGCGGGCCTGCACTGGCAGAACCCGACGGTCGACAACGTCGCCACCTGGTCGAACCCGAACGCGGGGATGAAGATGGACGGCCCGTACAAGTGGGAGCCGCCCGTCCTCTGGTGGGACACGAGCAAGAACGGCAGCGCCTTCGGCACGACCGGCGAGGAAGGAACGGAGTCGCCGCCGCCGCTCGACAGCCTGCAGAAGTTCGTCGCGCCGGCCGACCTCTGGCCGATCGGCAAGGTCTGGGACTACCACGCCGGCAAGCCGCGCAGCGTCTTCGACAACATCACCGTCTTCACGAACGGCCTCAACAGCCGCTACGGGACGGCGACCGGCGTCGCCGACTACTCGGTGAAGTCGGAGCTCCAGAACTACGAGAACACCCGCGCCTTCTTCGAGGCCTGGAACGCGCACGAGTACACGCAGTCCTTCGGGACGATCTTCTGGATGCTGAACAGCGCCTGGCCCTCCACCCACTGGACGCTGTACGACTTCTACTTCAAGCCCGGCGGCGGCTACTTCGGCGCGAAGAAGGCGAACGAACCGGTGCACGTCGCCTACGACTACTTCACCCAGGACGTGGACGTCGTGAACTCGACGCTCTCGTCGCGGGCGGGGCTGACCGCGACCGCGACGCTCTACAACCTCCCTGACCTGACGCAGAGATACACGACCTCGGTCCCGGCGACGGCGACGGCGAACGCCTCGACGAAGGCGCTCACGATCCCGGCCGTGACCGGGCTCTCGACGACGTACCTGATCCGCCTCCAGCTGAAGGACGCGGCCGGGGCGCTCGTCAGCACCAACCTCTACTGGTACTCGACGACCCCGGACGTGCTCGGGAACAAGAGCAACTGGTACATGACCGCGACGAGCAAGTCCGCGAACCTGACCGGGCTCACCACGTTGCCCTCCAACTCGGGCGTGACGAAGACCGTGGCGCGCACGATCGCGGGAACGCAGCAGACGGTCACCGTCACGCTGACGAACACGGGCTCGACGATCGCCTTCTTCCTCCGCCCCGAGATCACCGCCGGGAACGGCGGCAGCGAGGTCGTGCCGATCTCCTACACCGACAACTACGTCTCGCTCTTCCCGGGCGAGGCGACGACGATCACCGCGACCTACCAGACCGGCGATCTCGGCGGTGCGCCCGCGTACCTGCGCCTGCGCGGCGTGAACGTGCCGACGAGCTCGGTCGCGGTGCCGTAGCAAAGCTCCTCCCGGGGCAGCGAGAGAGGGGCGGCCGCGAGCCGCCTCTCTTGCGTCTAGGCGCGCTGGGCCAGGACGCGGGCGCCGCAGGACTCGCGGACGATCAGCTCCGTCGGGAGGATGACCTTCGGCGGATCCATCGTCGGGTCCTTGATCATCGCGGCGAGGCAGTCGATCGCGGCCGCGCCGATCTGGGGGCCGGGCTGGCGCACGGTCGTGAGGGCGGGGCTCATCGTCTCGGCCCAGATTGTGTTGTCGAAGCCGGTCACGGCAACGTCCTCGGGACAGCGCAGGCCGGCCTCCTCGAGCGCGGCAATCGCGCCCACCGCTTGCACGTCGCACGCCGTGGTGACCGCGGTCGGCGGCTCGTCGAGGGCGAGCAGCTTCTTCATGCCGTCGTAGCCGCTCTGGACGAGGAAGTCCCCGCTCACGACGTACTCCGGCGGCATCGGATAGCCCATCCGCGCGAGCGTGGCGCGGTAGCCGGCGAAGCGCTCGGCGCCCACGCGGCAGTCCAGGAAGCCGGCGATGTGCGCGATCTTGCTGTGGCCGAGCTCGATCAGGTGCGTGACGATCTCGCTGTAGGCCGCGTAGTTGTCGATCCCGATGTGCGCGGAACGGTCGCCGAGCGTGTCGTACTCGACGAAGACGGTCGGCAGACCGCTCCACCGCTCGCGCAGGACGTCGGGGTTGCCGTCGGCGCCGCCGAGCACCATGAGGCCGGAGACGCCGTATTGGACGCAGCGCTCCACCACGTCCGCCTCGAGCCAGTGATCCTGGGACGGGGCGCAGTAGATGACGTCGCAGCCGAGCTCGGCCGCGCGGGCTCGCGCTGCGCGCACGAGCGGGCCGATGTACTCGTGCCGGTCGTCGGCCATGAGATGCGTCGTGAAGACCAGGGCGATACAGCCGCCGATCTGATCGTGGCCCTGCACCATCTCCTCGCGGGCCGCATCGGCGCCCTTGAGCTGCGTCATCAGGTCCGTGGCACTGAGGGCCGGAAGCTGGAGGTCGCCGGAGTCGTTCATCTCGTCTCCTTTATCGACCCAACGAAGCCGATCGTTGAGGTCTTTCGCCGCTACGTCTTGTTATTGCGCAGAATCGTCGTAAACGCAAGCTGTTTGCGTCTTTATGTTCTATAGTTGCAAGCATGGCTCGCCGTCTTGCCGAAGTTGCATCCAAGGTTGGGGTCAGCGAAGCCACTGTCAGCCGTGTCCTGAACGGCAAGCCCGGGGTCTCCGACGCCACGCGCAAGGCGGTGCTGACCGCGCTGGACGTGCTCGGCTACGAGCGGCCGTCGCAGCTGCGAGGCGAGCGGGCGAGACTCGTCGGGCTCGTGCTGCCGGAGCTGCAGAACCCGATCTTCCCTGCCTTCGCCGAGGTGGTCGGCGGCGCGCTCGCGCAGCAGGGCTTCACCCCGGTCCTCTGCACGCGCACGGTCGGCGGCGCCTCCGAGGCGGAGTACCTCGAGCTGCTCCTCCAGCACCAGGTCTCGGGGATCATCCTCGCCGGCGGCCTCTACGCCCAGGCGGAGGCGGCGCACGACCATTACGCACGACTCGCCGAGCGACGCCTCCCCACGGTGCTCGTCAACGCGTCGATCGACGGCATCGACTTCCCGCGCGTCTCCTGCGACGACATCGTCGCGATCGAGCAGGCGTTCGGACACCTCATCGCGCTTGGACACGAGCGGATCGGCCTCGTTCTGGGGCCGCCCGACCACGTGCCGTCCCGGCGCAAGCTCGCGGCGTTCCTGAACGCCGGCGGCAGCGCGGGCTCCGTCGAGCACACGATCTTCACCACGGAGGGCGGCGAGGCCGGAGCGACCCGGCTCGTCCGCCGAGGCATCACCGGGATCATCTGCGCGAGCGACGTGCTCGCCCTCGGGAGCATCCGCGGCGCTCGCCGCTCCGGCTTCCACGTCCCGGACGACATCTCGGTCATCGGCTTCGACGACTCGGCGCTCATGAGCTGCACCGACCCGCCGCTGACGACGGTCCGCCAGCCGATCGGGGCGATGGGCCGCGCGGCGGTCGACCTGCTCGTCGGGCAGATCGACGGGACGTCGGTGCCGGCCCGGGAGCTGCTGTTCGAGCCGGAGCTCGTCGTGCGCGCCTCCACCGCTGCAGCGATCACGCGCACGCGCGGACGGCAGCGGACGATGACCATCCCGACGGCCGTCGCCGAGCCGGAGCCCGACCAGTAGCGGTGTCTTGATTTTGCGTTACTTTGCAAGTATCTTGCAAGGTGATGGCTTCGATCGAGTTCTGCGACGTCACGAAGGCCTTCTCTGACGGCACCGTCGCGGTCGACTCGCTCAACCTCGAGGTCGCCGACGGAGAGTTCCTCGTCCTGGTCGGGCCGTCCGGCTCGGGCAAGACGACCGCGCTACGGATGACCGCCGGCCTCGAGGAGATCTCCTCCGGCGACATCCTGATCGGCGACAAGGTCGTGAACGACCTCGCTCCCAAGCAGCGCGACATCGCCATGGTCTTCCAGAACTACGCGCTCTACCCGCACATGACGGTTGCCGGGAACATGGGCTTCGGGCTCAAGCTGCGCGGCGTCGCGAAGACCGCGATCCGCGAGCGCGTCGGGCAGGCCGCTGACATGCTCGGCGTCGGCGAGCTCCTCCATCGCAAGCCGGGACAGCTCTCCGGCGGCCAGCGCCAGCGCGTCGCGATGGGCCGCGCGATCGTCCGCGAGCCGCAGGCCTTCCTCATGGACGAGCCGCTCTCGAACCTGGACGCGAAGCTGCGCGTCGAGATGCGCGCCTACATCTCGCTGCTCCACCAGCAGCTCGGGACGACGACCCTCTACGTCACGCACGACCAGACCGAGGCGATGACGATGGGCGACCGCGTCGCGGTGATGCGCAACGGCCTCCTGGAGCAGTGCGCGAGCCCGCAGACGCTCTACCGCGAGCCGCAAAACCTCTTCGTCGCGAGCTTCATCGGCTCGCCCGCGATGAACCTTGTGCTCGTGACCCTCGAGCGCGAGGAGGGCGAGCTCTTCGTCCAGCTCGGCGACGCCCGGCTGCCGGTGCGGCGTCCCGCGCTCGCGGAGCGCGTCGGCCAGGAGATCGTGCTCGGCATCCGTCCGGAGGACTTCGAGGACGCGTCGCTCGCGCAGGCGGCCGACGCCACCATGGACGTGACGCTCGCGCTCGCCGAGCCGCTCGGCGCCGAGGTCATCGCGCACTTTCGCGTCGACGCGAAGTCGGCTGCCGGCCGGCGCACCGTCGCCGAGGCACACGAGGGGACTGACGGCGTCCTGGACAGCACCGGCGACGGCGTACGTATCACGGCGCGGCTCAGCGCCCGCTCGACGGCGGAGACCGGCGGGCAGATCCGGCTCGCGCTCGATGCGGCGCGGCTGCACTTCTTCGACCCGGTCACCGAGCAAGCGATCGGCTAGAGGCCTGCGCGTGCGCGTCGCCGTCATCAGCGACGAGATCGCACCGGGCCTGGACGACGCGCTCCGCTTCTGCAGCGCCGAGGGGATCACTGCCGTCGAGCTCCGGGACGTCGACGGCGTCCGTGTGACCGAGCTCGACCCGCCGGCGTTGCGCCGCGTGCGCGCGGCGCTCCAGGGGGGCGGGTTCGAGTGCCCCGCCGTCGACACGGCCTTCCTCAAGCGACCGCCGCTCGAGCGCGTCGACTGGGGGAGCCTCACCCGCGCGATCGACGTGGCGCAGGTGCTCGGCGCCCGCCTCGTGCGGGTCTTCTCCGGCCTGCGCGGCTGTCCCGTCCCCGCGCCGGGCTGGCTCGAGGAGACACTTGCGCGCGCCGTCTCGCAGGCGGCCGGGTCGGGCGTCGACGTCGCCCTCGAGATCGAGCACGACTGCGCCGTCGGGACGCGAGCCGAGGCGGCGGGCGCACTCGTCGACGGGCTCGGCCTGGTGTGGGATCCGGGGAACGAAGCGCGCTGTCTCGGCGCCCGTCCCGATGCGCGGGGGCACGCCGCCGTCGCGCACGCGATCCGGCACGTCCACGTGAAGGACACGGTCGCGGCCGGGGAGTGGGTCGCTCCGGGAGCGGGGCTCGTGGACTGGGAGGGCGAGCTGCTCCGGCTGGCGGCGCACGGCTACGACGGCGACCTCGCGCTCGAGACGCACCACGCGCTGCCGGTCGGCGGTCAGGAGGCGGCCACGCGCGAGTCCCTGCGGGCGCTCCGGGCGATCGCCGCGCGCGCAGGCGTCACGCTCACGTGAGCGTGCTGCGCCTCGTCGTCGCCGGCGCGGCCGCCGGCGTCTGGGGCTTCCACGGACCGGCGATCGACGACCTCGGCGCCGAG
>JAWVDX010000323.1:0-3739 GCA_033857015.1 Gaiellaceae bacterium | reverse complement strand
GTGGCGAAAGAACCCGGGACGGCGCTGCGGTTCCAGGGTCCGACCATCCCTAGCCCCCACCCACCCATTTACGGGGCGGGACGCCGAGCCGAGGGTACCGCCGAAAGACGCACGAACCTGCACCGATTCATTGACGGTTGCTCCACAAGCCCAATGCAACGACTGAGCCAGTCACGCGAAGGCTGCCGACATGGCGGCGGCCGACAAGGACTGACGCGCACCGCGGGAAATCGTCATGGCGCCGAAGGCGCCAGATTCCCGCGGCGATTAAGCCCAGCTCAGCGGCTCGTAGCCGCTCGAGCGCGGCGCCGAGACGATGAGCAACCGTGCGAGCGTGTCGCCTTCGTTCAGGAAGGTGCGGGTGGGCTCCGGATCGACCCGCACGTAGCTGCGCGCGCCGACTGGATGCCGCTCGCCGTCGATGACTGCGACGAGGTCGCCCTCGAGCACGACGAAGAGCTCCTCGTGGTCGCGCTCGGCCTCGTTGTGCTCCGGGATCCCCTGCCCCGGGGCGATCTCGACGACGTTGATGCCGAACGACGAGATCCCGAGCGACTTGCGCACGAGCGCCCAGCGCCCGCTGCGCTCGAGGTCGTCCTCGCTGCTGATCGTGAAGCCCGCGATAGGGCCGAGCATACGACGCGCGGCGATCCCTCACAAGCGCGCGGCCCCGATTCAGCTTCGCCCCGGCCGGGCCGATAACAGGAGCAGCCCCAGCGGCTGCGGACAATGAACACGACCCCCACATCGCGCGCGGACCGGCTCCGGTGGAGCTGGAGCCTGCCCGAGCCCGGCACGCGCCCCGCGCGCGCCATGCAGGCGACCCTCGCCTTCTACTTCCTGGTCGTCGGGTCAACCCTCGCCGTCGGGGTCACGCTCCTCGGGGGGCGGCCCCACGCGGGCGCCGTCCTCCTGCTCTCGCTGAGCGGCTACCCGCTTGCCGCCTGGTGCCTGCTGCGGTACGAGCGGATGGGGAACGGCTCCTGGCAGGTCGTCGCAGCGCTGGCGGCGGGCGCGGTCTCCGCCGGGACGGTGCTCGATCCGCGCGGCTGGGCGCTCGCGCTCCTCCTCTACTTCTTCTTCGTCGCGTTCACGGCCTTCTTCTTCGCGGTGCGCGCGCTCAGCCTGCAGCTCGTCATCGTGCTGGCGGGGATCGCCGGGGCAGCAGCGCAACAGGACAGCGCGCGCGACGTGATGGACTGGCTGCTCGTCGGCGCGACGCTGGTCGCGCTCGGCGCGACGGTCGTCCTGGGCAAGCGTGCGCTCTGGTCGGCGCTCGAGCGTCTCCAGATCGACGCGGCCCGCCAGCAGCAGATCGCCGAGCTCGGGGAGCGGGCCCTTGCCGAGCCTGACCTCTCGCGCGTGATGGACGAGGCCGTGCGCGTCGTCGTCCGGGCGCTCGTGATCGACGATGCGGTCGTGCTCGAGCGGATGCCGAGCCGGCAAGCGATGATCGTGCGCGCCGCGTTCGTGCGCCGCCCCGAGAACGACTCACCGGTCTTCCCGGTCGGGCCTGGATCCTTCTCGGCCTACACGATGCTCGTCGACGAGCCCGTCGTCTCCGAGGACATCGAGAACGAGACCCGCTTCACGCCTGCCGCGCAGCTGCTCGGCGCCGGGATCCAGAGTGCCGCGAACGTCGTCATCCCCGGCCCGAGCGGGCCCTTCGGCGTCCTCGGCGTGTTCTCGACGACCCGTCGCGCCTTCTCCGAGACCGACCTCGCCTTCCTCCAGGCGATCGCGAACGTGGTCGGCGCGGCCGTCCGCAACCGCGCGACCGAGCAGACGCTCGAGCGCAGCCGCTCGGGCGCGAGTCTCCTCAGCGACCGGCTCGAGGCGCTGATCGACGCCTCGCCGCTCGCGATCGTCGAGCTCGACCTCCACGGGTGCGTCAAGCTCTGGAACCACGCGGCTGAGCGCACGTTCGGCTGGCTCCGAGCGGAGGTGATCGGGACGCCGTACCCGGTCGTGCCTCCCGACGGCAAGAGCGACTTCGCGGGGATGGTCGCCACGCTGAAGGCGAACGGCGGCCACGCCCACCTCGAGGCCGACCGCGTGCACAAGGACGGCTCCCTCCTGCGCTGCGAGATCTACGGCGCGGCGATCCGCAACGACCTCGGGGAGATCACCAGCCTGATCGCGATCATCGCGGACGTCTCCGAGCGCGTCCGCACCGCTCAGGAGCTCGCCCGCAGCCAGGAGCTCTACAAGACGGTCGTCGAGAACTCGCGCGACATGATCGCCGTCCTCGATCCCGCCGGCAGCTTCCTCTTCGCCTCGCCGTCGTACCGGAGCGTGCTCGATCACGACCCGGGGCGCCTGGTCGGGACGCCGTTCGTCGACCTCCTGCACCCGGAGGACGGCGAGGGCGCCGGCGTGGCGCTGCACCTCGCCACCACGAGCGGGTCGACCGCCAGCGCCGAGCTGAGGATGGCCCGCGCCGGGGCCGACTGGGCGAACGTCGAAGGGACGGTCACCGGCGTCTTCGACGAGCACGGTCGCCTCCAGTCGCTGCTCACGAGCTTCCGCGACGTCACCGAGCGCCGCGAGGCCCAGGAGGAGCTGACGAACGCCGAGCTCCGCTACCAGACGCTCGTCGAGCAGCTGCCGCTGATCACGTACGTCCACTCTCCCGACGACCACGGCCCCTGGAGCTACTTCAGCCCGCAGCTCCAGGCGATCCTCGGCTACGAGGAGGCCGACTGGCGCGGCAACACCGGCTTCTACGCGCAGATCCTCGATCCGCAGGATCGCGCCCGCGTGCTGGCCACGCGCGCGGCCACGACCGGGCGGCTCTCGCTCGAGTACCGCGTCGTCGCCCGGGACGGGCGCGTCGTCTGGGTGCGCGACGAGGCGCTCGTCGTCCGCGACCTCGGCGGCCGGGCGCTGTACGTCCAGGGCTACCTGCTCGACACGACCGCCGAGCGCGAGGCGGATCGCAGCCGCAAGGGCCTCGAGGACCAGCTCCTGCAGTCGCAGAAGATGGAGGCGGTCGGTCGCCTCGCCGGCGGCATCGCCCACGACTTCAACAACCTGCTGACCGCGATCACGGGCTACAGCGAGCTGATCCTCACGGCCATGGAGCCGGAGAGCGAGTCGGCGCGCGACGTCGAGCAGATCCGCCGCGCAGCGGCCCAGGCGGCCAGCATGACGCAGCAGCTGCTCGCCTTCAGCCGCCGCCAGGTGCTGCAGCCGAAGGTGCTGAACCTGAACGAGATCCTGGCCGAGATGGAGCCGATGCTGAAGCGCCTGATCGGCGAGAACATCGCGCTCGTGACGGCGCCCGAGGAGGAGCTCCTCTCCACGCGCTCCGACCTGGCCCAGATCGAGCAGGTCATCCTGAACCTCTCCGTGAACGCGCGCGACGCAATGCCGAGCGGCGGGCGGCTCGAGCTGCGGACCGCGAACGTCGAGCTCCGGGAGGACGACCCGCGCCCGCCCGGCACGGAGCCCGGGCCGCACGTGCTGCTCGAGGTGCGCGACACCGGCCACGGCATGGGCCCGGAGACGCTCGAGCACGCCTTCGAGCCCTTCTTCACCACCAAGGACCAGGGCAAGGGAACCGGTCTGGGACTCGCGACCGTACTGGGGATCGTCCAGCAGTCCGGCGGAGGCATCGTGGTCGAGAGCGCGCCAGGCGAGGGAACGACGTTCGGGATCTACCTCCCGGCGGTCCTCGACGCGCCGACGCCCGAGGATCCGCCCGCCGCGCGGCCGGAGCGCGGGCACGAGACGATCC
>JAWVDX010000322.1:0-7093 GCA_033857015.1 Gaiellaceae bacterium | reverse complement strand
AGCGGCACGTCGCCGAAGGCGCGGCCCTCCATGCGGATGTAGGCCCACTTGCGATCCGTCAGCCACGGCACGTAGTCCGACGGGCCGACGTGGACGTTCTTCGCGCCCATGTCGTAGTCGAGCATCGAGGTGACGGCGTTCGTCTTCGAGATCTTCTTCGACTCGAGGCGCTCCCGCTCCAGCATGTTGAGGAAGTCGGAGTTGCCGCCGACGTTCAGCTGCATCGTCCGCTCGAGCTTGACGCCGCGCTCGCGGAAGAGGCTGGTCAGGACGCGGTGGGTGATCGTGGCGCCGACCTGCGACTTGATGTCGTCGCCGATGATCGGGCAGCCGGCGTCCTTGAAGCGCTTCTGCCAGTACTTCTCCCGCGCGATGAACACGGGCATGCAGTTCACCATCGCGCAGCCTGCCGCGAGGATCTGCTCCGCGTACCACTTCGTCGCCTCCTCGGAGCCGACGGGGAGGTAGTTCACGACCACGTCGACCTTGCGCTCCTCGAGGATCTGCCGGACGTCGACCGTTTCGCCGGGCGCCTTCGTGACGACCTCGGAGATGTACTTGCCGAGCCCGTCGTGGGTCATCCCGCGCTCGACCGTGACGCCCGTCTTCTTGACGTCGGCGAACTTGATCGTGTCGTTCGGATGCGCCCAGATCGCCTCGGAGAGATCCTTGCCGACCTTGTCGGTCGTCACGTCGAACGCGGCGACGAACTCGATGTCGCGGACGTGGTAGCCACCGAGGTTGACGTGCATGAGCCCGGGGACGAACTCATCGTCCGGGGAGTCCTTGTAGTACTCGACCCCTTGCAGGAGCGAGTTGGCGCAGTTGCCGACGCCGATGAGCGCGACGCGCACCTTGTCGTCGGTCGCGTTCACCTTGCCGTTGCCATTTCCAGAAGCCATCAGGTTCCAGCCCTCCCGAGAAGTTGCTTGCGAACGAAGAGGACGCGCCACACCACGGTGAGCCAGGCGAGCGCGGCCAGGAGATAGATCGCGACGTCGAGGAAGTGCCACCAGGGCGCGAGCACGAGGCCCGCGGTGATGACGACGACCCGCTCGGCGCGACTGCCGAGCCCGACGTCGCCCCGCAGCCCGAGCGCCTCGGCGCGTGCGCGGGTGTAGCTGACGAGGAACGAGCCGGCGATCCCCGCGATCGTGAACGCGAGCGGGAGGAGTTCCCCGCGCTGCGCGAACACGAGCGCGATCGCGCCCAGCACGAAGCCCTCGCTGACCCGGTCCGTCGTCGAGTCGAGGAAGGCGCCGAACGGAGTGGTCTTGCCGCCCGCCCGGGCCAGGGCCCCGTCGAGGATGTCCAGGATCGATCCGATCACGAACGTCGTCGCTGCGAGCCAGGCGAAGAGCAGCTCGCTGCGCGGGATGAGATAGGCGAGCACGGCAGCTCCGGCGCAGAGCGTCACGCCCGCTGTCGTGAGCGCGTTCGGCGTCACGCGCGTGCCCGCCAGACCGGCCATCGAACGGGACGCCAGCTTGCGCGCACCGTTGGTGTAGCCCTGCTTGATGGACGCGCCTCTCGTCATCGGCTCGGTGTCCAGCATGCGTCTCCCTCCGCCACTTCCGTGTCGGTGTCCCATCGCATTCGTGCTATGGACTATAGCGCGTTTGCGATGCGCCTGCTGCGCAGAAGCGACGGGCCGTAGATCGTCAGGCCTGCCAGTAGCGCCACACCGGCACCGGCCACGCAGTCGAGCCAGAAGTGGTTGGCGGTCGCCATCACCGAGAACGCGACCCAGATGGGCCAGATCAGCCAGAGCACACGGAGGACCCGTGGACGGCAGGTCAGGGCGAGGGCGACGCCGATGATGATGGCGTCGGCCGCGTGCAGGCTGGGCATCGCCGCATAGGGATTGGCGAAGAGCTCGACGGTGCCGGCGAACTGGGTGTCTGCGAAGCCGAACGTCGTGAACATCCGCGGCGGCGCGGTGGGCATCCAGACGTAGCCGACGAGGCCTACGAGGTTCGCGAGCAGGAGCGTGTTGCGCACGCGGGCGAACGCCTCGTGACGGCGGAAGTAGATCCAGAGCAGCCCGATGCCGACGACCCCGAACTCGGAGAACCAGTAGGTGAAGTAGACCGCGGTGTGGAGGAGGCTGTGCCCGTCGGCGAGGCGCTGGAACGTCAGCTCGTAGAGGGCGTTCCAGCTGCTCTCGAAGTGGATGACGCGCAAGCCGTTGCCGAACGCGTTGATGCGCGCCATGGGACCATGGTCGGCCCAGCCGCGGGCGGCCTGGTAGATCAGGAGGAAGCCGAACCAGATGGCGAACTGGAGAGCGAGGTGCTTCCAGCCACGCGGTAGGTGTCGACGACCGAATGCGGCGACTGCTTGCGTCATCGGGACCTCATAGCCTAGCGGGTCTCCCGGCCGATTTCAGCCGCCGATCTGGCTCATCGAGCGGCTCGCAGGCACGAAACCGGGCTCGTTGATGCGATGCTTGAGCTCCTTGTGGAGCAGCGCGTGGCGGATGAGCGCCTCCAGCTCCGCGTCTGAAACCCCTGCACGGAGCGGTTCTTTCAGGTCCCACTCGCGCTGGGAGAAGAGGCAGGTGCGCAGCTGGCCGTCGGCGGTCATCCGGATGCGGTCGCAGCTCGAGCAGAACGGCTCGCTGACCGGGTTGATGAAGCCGATCTCGCCCAGCCCGTCCGCGAAGCGGAACCGGCGGGAGGTCGAGCCCTCCTTGGCGGGGATCTCCTCCAGCGGCCAGCGCTCCTCGATCAGCGCGCGGATCTCGGCGCCCGTGAGCACCTCCTCGTTGCGCCAGCTTCCGTCGGCGTCGAGCGGCATGAACTCGATGAAGCGGACGACGTACGGCTTGCGCCGGGCCAGCTCCGCCAGGGCAGGCACCTCGACCTCGGTGAAGCCGCGCATCGCGACGCAGTTCACCTTGATCGGCCCGCATTCGGGGTGCCGCTCGAGCTCCTCGAGCCCGGCGAGCACGCGGTCGAGCGCGTCGCGCCGCGTGATCTCGGCGAAGCGGACGTGCGAGAGCGAGTCCAGCGAGACGTTGAAGCGCTGCAGCCCCGCCTCGACGAGCGGGCCGGCGAGCTTGTCCAGGAGCACCCCGTTCGTCGTCAGCGAGAGGTCGTTCACGCCGGGGATCTGCGCGATCTGGCGGACGAGCTCCGGCAGGTCGCGGCGCACGAGCGGCTCGCCGCCGGTGAGGCGGATCTCCTCGACGCCCATCGCGGCGAAGACGCGCACGAGCCGGGCGATCTCCTCGAAGCTGAGCACCTCGTCGCGCTCCAGCCACTCGAGCCCCTCAGCAGGCATGCAGTACTTGCAGCGGAAGTTGCAGCGGTCCGTGACGGACACGCGCAAGCTCCGAATCGCCCTGCCCCAGCCGTCGACGAGCGGTTCCATCATCGGAAGGCTACCTCGCAGGTGTCACCGGAGGATTTTCGGGAATCCTCGGCGCAAATCGACAGGAGGGGTCACCATGAAGGATCAGATCGAAGGCACCATCAAGGAGCAGGCGGGGAAGCTGACCGACGACGAGTCGACCGAGCTCGAGGGCAAGGCGCAGAAGCACAAGGGCGAGGCGAAGGACGCGCTCGCCGGCAAGCTCAACGAGGCCGACGACGCGCTCACCCGCGAGCAGGACGCCTAGAGGTACGAATCGCCGAGGTCGCGCGTCGCGAGAGCGACGTGCGGCACTCGGCGGGCCTTGGCCGCGTGGAGCGCGGCGCGGGCGCCTTCGAGGACGTCCAGGGGCGTGACGTCGTGCTCGACCTGCACCACGCCGCAGGTGACGGAGAGGCGAAGCTCCTCGTCGGCGATCGTGATCGGCTCGTGCCCGACCGAGGCCGCGAGGCGCTCGCAGGGGACGTGGGAGTTCTCGGGGAGGCAGTCGTAGAGGAGGACGACGAACTCGTCCTCGTCCAGGCGCGTGACGATGTCCGCCTCGCGAGCGCCCGCGTGGAGCGTCCGGGCGACGCGGAGGATCGACAGGTCGCCGGCCGCCTCGCCGAAGGTCTCGTTGATCCGGCGCATGCGATCGACGTTGAAGAGCGCGATGCAGGTCGGCGGCCCGACGCGGTGCTGGCGGGCGATCTCGGTGCTCAGCAGGTCGTACAGCGCCTGCCGGTTCGGCAGCGCGGTGAGCGGATCGAGCAGGGCGAGCGTCGTGAGGCTTTCGTTCGCCTGTGCGAGCTCCAGCTGCAGGCCGACGATGCGGGCGCCGATGTGCACGCTCGTGACGAGGTCGGCTGCGTCGAAGGGCTTCACGACGAAGTCGTCCGGGCCGACCGTCGAGCAGATCGACGCGGTCTCGTGGTCGCTGATCAGCGAGATGACGTAGAGCCCGGCTGCGTCGGGCTCGAGGCGGATCCGCTCGCAGAGGCTCATGCCGTCCACGGGCGCGAGCGCCGAGTCGAGGACGAGCAGGTCGTAGCGGCTCGGCTCCAGCGCGGCCATGACGGTCTCGCTGTCGAGGGCGACGGCCACGTGGTAGCCCGCCTCCTTGAGCGCGCGGCGGACCAGGCGCGCGTAGCTGTCGTCGGCGACGCCGACGAGCACGCGAGCTGAAGCGGGGGAGTGAGAATCGTGGGAGGGGCGATCCACTAGCCATCTATCGGCCGCGCCAGGCGCGCTTCAAATCCCTGATTCGGAGTGTTGACTTTCACCCTTCCGCCCTCTTTGGGGGGCATGTCCTCCCTCGATCGAGGGACTAAGCTCAGCGCGTGCGCGCCCTCGCCCTGCTGCTCGTGACCGCGGTGTGGGGGCTCACGTTCGTGCAGGTGAAGGACGCGGTCGAGCTCTATCCGCTCTTCGCGTTCCTGGCCGTCCGGTTCGCGATCGCCTGCGGGGTGCTCGCGCCGTTCGCGCTGCCGCGGCTGCGCCTGCTCGACCGGCGCGGGCTCCTGGGCGGCGTGGCGATCGGGGTGTTCCTCGCCGTGGGGTACGCGCTGCAGACGGTCGGGCTGCAACGGACGACCGTCTCGAGCGCCGGCTTCATCACGGGGCTGTACGTGCCGCTGACGCCGCTCTGCGCGCTGGTGTTCTTCGGAGTGCGGGCGCGGCGCGCGGCGTGGGTCGGGGCGTTCGTGGCGACCATCGGGCTGGCGCTGCTCTCCGGCGTGCAGGTCGGGTCGCTCTCCGGCGACCTGCTGCTCGTCGGCTGCGCCGCGGTGTTCGCGCTGCAGATCGTCTTCATGGAGCGCTTCGCGGCGGGGGCCGACGCGCTCGCCTTCACCTTCGTGCAGATGCTCGTCTGCCTCCTCGGGCTGGGCGCCGTGGCGCTCGTCCGCGACCCGATCCCCGTGCCGCACGGGTGGACGGTCTGGAGCGCGCTCGTCGTGACGGGCGTCTTCGCGAGCGCGCTCGCCTTCCTCGTGCAGAGCTGGGCTCAGCGCACGACGAGCGCGATGCGGACGGCGCTGATCTTCGCGCTCGAGCCCGTGTTCGCCGGGCTCTTCGGCTTCCTCCACGGTGACCGGCTGGGCTGGCTCGGCTGGAGCGGCTGCGCCGTGATCATGCTGGGGATCGCGATCTCGGAGCCGGCAGCGGCGGCGGATCTGCGGGCGCTCGTCAGAAGCGGACGGCGAACAGCGCCTGACGCAGGCCGGCTCGGGTAGGCGGCTCGGCGAGCGGCAGGATCGCGATGCCACCGTGGCGGGGGCCGAACACGATCCCCACGTAGTCGCCGAGGAAGCCGCTGCGGTCGGCGCGTGCGAGCCAGCTCTCCGGCATCGGCCGCACGCTCGCGCGCCGCGTCAGCCAGGTCGCTCCGCCATCCGCAGAGCGGGCGATCTGCGCGACGAGAGCGCAGCAGCTACGGCCCGCCAGCACGTAGTCGGCGATCGCAACCGTCCCGGCCTCCGGATCGATCGCGACGCTGGGGAGGACGTGCGAGCCTGCTCCAAGGGGCACGGGTGCCGGCGGCGACCAGTGCGTGCCGTCGGTCGAGCGGCTCGTCTCGACCTGCAGGCTGCCGCAGGACGGCGGGATGCAGTCGCTCCACACGGCGACGACCTCGCCGGACGGGCCCGACGCGAGCGAGGGGAGGCTCGGGGCGCGCAGTCCCTCGACGCCGACCTGGGTCGACGCCGCGACGGGAGTGCCGGGCGCGAACGAGACGCCGCCGTCGCCCGACTGCGCCGCGACCAGCTGGTGGGTCGGCTCCACGAGGTAGAAGAGGACGACCTGTCCGCTCGGGCGCGCCACGATCTGCGCGAAGTAGCCGCGGGGGATCGACGTCGTCTGCGTCCAGGTGGCGCCGCCGTCGTCCGAGAGCCAGACGACGAGGGTGGCTGCCGCCGTGTCGGGCGAGGCCGTGGCGGCGACGTAGCAGCGGCCGCGGTGCGGGCTCGCCGTCCAGTTGTCGCAGGTCACCCACTCCTTGTCGAGCGGGACGTCCGCCTCCGACGTGCGTGACGCAGAGGCGACGGCAACGGGCGGGCTCCAGGTCAGGCCGTCGGTCGAGGTGCTGGCGCTGATCGCCTCGCTCGTGGCGTCGAGCACGAGCGCAGTCGCGATCCAGCGGCCGTGCAGCGCGTCGTAGGCGACCACGGGATCGCTCGCGACCTGCCACGGCCCGGCGGGCAGCGAGCTCTCGGTCAGGCTCGGGAGGAGGCCGCTGCGCCACGTCGCTCCCGCGTCAGTGGAGGTGGCGAAGCCGATCGCATCGGCAGCGCCTTGCGTGCGACGCCCGCTCTGGAAGACCGTGACGACGGTCGAGCCGGCCGTCGCGACGGCCGGCTCGACGATCGTCTCGTGCTGCCCCTCGCGGCGCGTCGTGTCGCGGGCGATCCGCCGCGCGACCGTCTCGCAGTCGGCCGCGACGCGGTCGGTCGAGTCGGCGACGACGGTGTCGAGGCCGCCCTGGCAGCGCACGGTGTCGCGGCCGCCGCCGGCCACGTCGATCAGATCGCTCCGGCGCGTCCCCTGCACCGTCTCGCCACGCGCCTTCCCGATGATGGTTGCGGCCCCGGCCCAGGCGGGTAGCGCCCCCAGGAGCACGAGCACGAAGAGCAGTCGGCGCGCCACCCGAGCCAGTGTGAACGAGTTGCGGCTTCAGCGAAGGTTGATACACTGGGACTTAGATTTTCTCAGCTGTCCACACAAGAGCAAGGAGTTCTCA
>JAWVDX010000321.1:0-2603 GCA_033857015.1 Gaiellaceae bacterium | reverse complement strand
TGCTCCGCGAGCAGCTCCTCGAGGCCCGGCTCGTAGATCGGGACGCGGCCCGCCTCGAGCTCGGCGATCCGCTCGGCGGCGATGTCGCGGACGATCACGCGATGGCCGAGCTCGGCGAAGCACGCGGCGGTCGGCAGGCCGACGAAGCCCGCGCCGAAGATCCCGATGGTGGTGCGCTCGGCCATGGCGGGAGCCTACCGCGGGAGGACGCGGAGACTCTTGGCCACCGACACCATGGTCTCGTTCGAGATCACGTCGAGGAGCGTGTTCACGACCCAGTAGCGCGCGTTCCCGGGACCGTGCAGCACGACCATGTGGATCTTCGAGCCGATGAGATAGAAGTCGTACGTCCGGCCCAGGAGCTTCCGCGTGTAGGTCGGGTTGGCGAGCGCGGGAGCCTCCGGCCAGTCGGTCTCCTCGATCCCCCAGTAGCCGCCCACGTCGAGCGCGCTCTTGAAGACAAGCCGGAGCGCCTTGTGATCGCGGTTCAGCGGATAGAGGCGGCTCGGCACGTAGCTGTCGAGCCGCGAGCTCGCATCGAGGAGCGCCGGTGCGGCGAGCTGGAACTTGACGCGCTTGCGGGAAGCGTTCACCACGGGCTTCGTCTCGGCGAGTGCCGACCGCACCTTCGGAGCCTCGTGCTTGATGACAGTCGCATTCGGCCCCGGCGCGATCGTCCCGTGGAACGTCTTCCCCACCACGACTGCGACGCGCGCGCCGTAGGCCAGCGGGACGATGGCCGCGGGCATCGGGGCAACCAGGGCGTCGCCGAAGAGTGCCTTGATCCCCTTGGCAGCAAGCTGGCCCGGCCCCCAGGCGGGGTCGTAGTAGACCTGCGTCTGGAAGTAGCTGAAGTTCGGCGCGTTCGCCTTCACCCCGGTCGGCGGCGCGATCACCTTGTAGCCACGCTGGCCGAGCAGGCTCGAGGCGGTGGTCGCCGAGCCGACCACGCCGTTGCCATTGAGCACGATCGTCACGATCTTCGCGGGCGCGGGCGACCACGGCTTCTTCTTCGCCCTGGCGATCCGCGCGGCGATCGCGGCCTGCTCGGGAGCGTCGACCTGAGGATTCTGGAAGTCGTGCACCGCATTCGCGAGGTTCGTCGGATCGACGAGCAGGTCGGACGAGCTCGTGTCCTGCGCGAGGTTGTTGATGTGACCGCGGAAGAAGTGCCCGTTCGGCAGCCCGTAGATGAAGTGCGCGTACTTCTGCAGCAGGCCGAAGTCGAGCTCGCCGCCTCCTCCGATCCCGATCACCACGTTGCGGCGCAGCGCGCCGATGATCTGGTCGATCCGCACGGGAGAGAAGTTCGCCACCGCCTGCTGCTTGAGCGCCTGGACGAAGATCTGCTGCCGCGCCACCCGGTAGAGGTCCGAGTCCGTGTGACGGAAGCGCGCATAGTCGAGCGCCTGCGAGCCGTTCAGCTTCTGGTAGCCGGGCCAGAGGTTGATCGTCGCGTACGTGTCCCCGGTCGTGCGTCCGCCGTTGTCGTTGAAGTAGCGGTGGTCGACATCGATCCACACGCCGCCGAGGCGGTCGACGATCTGCTTGAAGCCGTGGAAGTCGACCGTGATCAGGTAGTTGACCTGGATGCCGGTCAGCGCCTGCACCGTCTCGAGCGTCCCCGTCTCCCCGCAGGCCTCGTAGGCCGCGTTGATCTTCGACTCGTAGGGCAGCTTGCCGGGACAGTGGATCGGCACGCGCATGTCGCGCGGGAACGAGAGCATCGAGATCGTCTTCGCGACCGGGTCCGCGCGGACGAGCATCACAGTGTCGGAGCGCGACGGGACGCTGCTCTCGAAGCCGGAGCGATGGTCATAGCCGATGATGAGCGCCACCGCAGGCTGATTCGGCTCGGAGAGCTTCGCGAGCTGCTTCTGGGCCAGCTTCTGGCCCGCGGTCTTCGGGGCCATGTCGTTCGCGACGTCGTGGAAGCTGAGGTACAGCCCGCCGAGCACGCCGCCCACGATCGTCACGATCCCGAGCAGGAAGAAGCCGAGCACCGTGCGCACCGTGCCGCCTCTGCCCCGTTCCGGGGCGGGCTGGACGTAGCGGCGCACCTCCGCGGGCGCCACGGGCGGCGTCCCACCAGGTGCCGGAGGAAGCACGGCGTGGCCGTTTCCGGTGAAGGCCGCGCCGCGACCCATTCCTCTTTTCAGCGTCGTCCGCATACAGACAGGGAACGCCCGCGGGCGTTCGGCTCAGGATACTGCGCGCGTCTGTCGGCGAAGATAAGAGGTGGTTAAGAGTCGTCCGGCTCGGCGCTACGGGAAGGCGAGCGCTACTGGCCGGACACGACGGAGAGCTGGTTCTCCGCGTGCTTGATGCGCTGCTCGAGCTGCCAGCGATCCGCGTTCGACTCGCCTGCCTCGAGCTTGGCGAGCTCGGCGCGGGCGGCCTCGAGCTGCTCCTCGGCGCGCTCCCGGTCGATCTCCTTCGCCTGCACGGCGTCGTCCACGAGCGCGATCGCCCGGTCCTCGGCCACGGTGAAGAAGCCGGGGCCGGTGGCGAGCGTGAGCACTTCCTCGCCCTGGCGGACGTGCACGCGCATGGAGCCGGCCTTGAGCGTCGCGACGAGCGGTGCATGCCGCGCGAGCACGCCG
>JAWVDX010000320.1:0-4881 GCA_033857015.1 Gaiellaceae bacterium | reverse complement strand
CGCGGGGTACCTGTTCTACGACATGCTCCACTTCGCGCTCCACCACGCGAACACGAAGAGCCGTGTCGGGAAGCGCCTCCGCGAGCTGCACATGCGGCACCACTTCGAGGATCACGAGACCGGCTTCGGGGTCAGCGCTCCCTGGTGGGACGTCGTCTTCGGTACCGCGCCTCGCCGCTCCAAGTCCACCCGTACCGCGTAGCCCCGGATGGCACCGCGCGTTCTGATCCTGACGGCGAGCGTCGGCGAGGGCCACGACCTGCCCGCGCGGACGCTCGCCGACCAGCTGCGCGCGGAGTGCCCCGCCGCGGAGATCCTCACCGAGGACGCGCTCGAGCACATGGGGCGCTTCGTGCGGATGATGAGCGCCGACACGGCGACCGTCGTCTTCTACCGCTTTCAGTTCCTGTGGGACGTCGGCTTCTGGGTGTTCGCCCGCAGCGCGCTCACCAGGCGCGGCACCCAGGCGTTGCTGGCGCGCCTGGGCGGGCCCGGGATCCTGCGCCTCGTCGGTGACAGGCGACCCGACGTGATCGTCTCGGTCTATCCGAACGTCACGGAGGTGCTCGGGCGGCTGCGCGCCAGGGGGCAGCTCGCCGTGCCCGTGCTGGCCGGGATCACCGATCTCGCGGCGATGCACTACTGGGCGAGCCCCGGGGTCGACGTGCACCTCATCACGCATCCGGAGTCGGACGAGGAGGTGCGCGCGGTCGCGGGCGCCGACGCGGTCGTCCACTGCGTGCACGGGTTCACGCGCCCGGAGTTCCTCGTGCCGCGAGCCCAGGAGGACGCGCGCGCGGCGCTCGATCTGCCGCGCTTCGGCAAGGTGGTGCTCGTCTCCGGCGGCGGCTGGGGGGTCGGCGACCTGGCGGGCGCCGCCGAGGAGGCGCTGGCCGTCGAAGGCGTCGTCCGGGTCGTCGCCCTGTGCGGGCGCAACGAGAAGCTGCGCGACGCGCTGGAGTTGCGCTTCGCCGGCGAGCCGCGCGTCCGCGTGGAGGGCTTCACCGAGGTGATGTCCGAGTGGATGGCCGCCGCCGACGTGCTCGTCCACTCGACCGGAGGGCTCACCGTGCTCGAGTCGCTGATGCGCGGCAGCCGGCCGATCTCCTACGGCTGGGGCCGCGGGCACATCCGCCTCAACAACGCTGCGTACAGGCGCTTCGGCCTCGCGGACGTCGTCGCGAACCGGGGGCAACTGCGAGGCGCGATCCAAGAGGCGCTGCGCCGCGGCCGCGTCCCCGCGAACGGCTTCACGGAGCTGCCCTCAGCCGCGTCGTTCGTGCTCGCGGCGGCTGGTACTAGTGCGGTCGCGCGTCCGCAGCGTTGAGCCGCGAAAACTGGCTGGTCAGCAGGAGCGCCGTCAGGTGCTGGAGGTCTCGGTAGGCGTCGCAGAAGCTGCGGATGAAGTCGACCGCGGGGCTTCCATCAGAGCCAGCGCTTGTACCGGAAGAACGTGACCAGCCCGATTCCCACGCCGACCATGACTCCCACCACGATCCAGAACGCCGTCGTCGTGTCGTAGCCGGGGAACTGCAGGTTCATGCCGAAGATCCCGCTGATCAGTGTCAGCGGGAGCAGGATCACGCTGAACACCGTCAGGAAGCGGAGCACCTCGTTCTGACGGTGCGAGATGACCGACTCGTTCGTCTGCTCGAGCGCGTCGACCACCTCCTTGTAGTTGTCGAGCAGGTCCCAGACCCGCTCGGTCGCGTCGACGATGTCGTCGAAGTAGAGGTCGAGCTCCTCCGGCAGGAAGCGCTCCACGTGGCGCTCGAGGACACGGAGGGTGGAGCGCTCCGGCTTGATGATCTTCCGGTAGCTGATGATCTCCTGCTTGACGTTGGAGATGTCCCGGACGATCTCCTCGGAGCGGCCCTCGAACATCTCGTCCTCGATCGTGTCCAGCTTGTGCCCGATCTTGTCGAGGATCGGGAAGCAGTAGTCGAAGAGGTCGTCCAGCACCTCGTAGAGCAGCCGGCCGGAGCCTTTCGTGAAGAGCTGCTCGCGCAGGGTGGCGTCCTCCTCGCAGCGGCGGAAGAGCCGGGTCAGCGGGAGCAGCTCCGCGTTCGGCAGCGTCACGAGGTAGTCGCCGCTCAGGAAGAGGTCGAGCTCGGCGGCGTTGAGGCGCTGCACCTGCTTGTCGTAGCGCGGGAAGTGGAGCACCGCGAAGAGGTACTCCGGGTACTCGTCGATCTTGGGGCGCTGGCGCTTCGAGAGGATGTCCTCGACGTCGAGGTCGTGCCAGCCGAAGCGCTCGGCGAGCTCCTGCGCCTGGGCGGAGCGGGGCGCGTCGACGTGGATCCAGGTGAGCCCGTTGCTCGAGAGCTCAGCGATCCGCGGACCGGCCGTGGCGACGTCCGGGCTCAGGGTGCGGCGATGTGGCCGCTTGATGCGAGGCAGGCTCGGCATCGGTACTGAGAGGGTCGTCCAGGTGGCTGGTCATCGCCCGGGGATCCTACCCGGCGGGAGCGCTCACGGACCCGTCGTTTGCGCATCCGCCGGTGCTGTGCCTTAATCGGGAGGGGAGAGGGGGGTCGTATGCGCGCCGCGCAGCGCAGGGCAGCGGGTCTCGTCGCACTGGGGGCTCTCGCCGCCGCCGGGATGGCGGTGGCGGCCCCGGGGGATCTCGACCCGGGCTTCGGCGGCTCGAAGGGCAGCCTCGAGGGCCGGCTCAACTTCTCGGTCGACGCCGGCCGTGACCGCGCGAATGCGTTGCTCGTCCAGCCCGACGGGAAGATCGTCGTCGCAGGGCTCGGCGAGTCCCCGAAGGGCCCGGACGACAACCTCGTCCTCACGCGTCTCACCACGAGCGGCGGCTTCGACTCGTCCTTCGGCAGCGGCGGCTCGACCGTCGTGACCGGGGCCGCGGGGAGAGCCGTCGCGCGTCAGGCGGACGGGAAGCTGATCGTCGCCGGCCGCGACAAGTGGACGTTCGCAGTCTTCCGCTTCAGGACCGACGGCACGCTCGATCCGACGTTCGGCAGCGGCGGAGTCCGCACGGTCGCGCTCGGTGGCAACAACGGCGAGGCGAACGCCGTCGCCATCCAGGCCGACGGCAAGATCGTCCTCGCGGGCTTCCAGTACAGCGGCACCGTCACGCAGCTCGCGCTCGCGCGGGTGACGGCGAGCGGCGCGACGGACACGACCTTCGGCGGCGGCGACGGCTCGGTCTCGACCCACCTCGGCGGGACGTATTCCGTGGGGCGGGGCGTCGCCGTCCAGGCAGACGGCAAGATCGTCGTCAGCGGCGACCAGCGCGTGACCACCGGGACGCAGACGCAAGCCGTGGCGCGCTTCACCTCCGCAGGCGTGCTCGACACGGGCTTCAACGGCACGGGCTACCTCCTCGTCAACCCGGGCGGGCTGGCGACGAACGGCGGCGTCGCGCTCACATCCGATGGGAAGCTCGTGCTCGCCGGGACGGTCTACGGGCCCGGATCGTCCGTGCAGTCGGTGCAGCTCGTCCGGGTCGGCAGCGGCGGGAGCCTCGACGCGACGTTCGGGACCGGCGGCATCGCCAAGTCGAGCGTGGCCGGCGCGCTCTCGGCCGTCGGCTTCGCACTGGCGCTGCAGCCCGACGGGCGGATCGTCGTCGTCGGAGCTGCGCTCGGCTCGGGCGCGCCGCTCTTCTTCGTATCCCGGTTCTCCGCCTCGGGCGCCCTCGATCCGAGCTTCGGGACTGCCGGCAGCGTCTTGACGAGGTTCGGCATCTTCACCCTCGGTCAGTACGGCTTCGCCGTGGCGCTGCAGCCGGACGGGAAGATCCTCGCCGGGGGTCTCGCGGACCTCTCCCCGGATCTCCTGAGCATGGCGGCGGTCGCCCGCTACACCGTCACCGGCTCGTCCACGGGCGGGCTGATCGTGACGATCCCGGGCTTCGACGCAGGGAAGAAGACGCTGGTCTTCCAGGCCGGCTGCGCCGCGCCGACCCCGTGCTCCGGGACCGGGACGATCGTGCCAGACACGAGCGCTTGCCGCCGGAACCCGCAGCGGGCCGCCTGCAACCTCGGCAGCCTCGGCTTCCGGGTCGGCGCGGGCAAGGTCGTCGGGGCGAGCATCAAGCTCAACCGGCGCGGGCGGACCTTCGAGAGGTTCCACCCCGGCGGGAAGGTCTTCCTCCGTGTCCGCAGCCTCGGCAAGAACCACCGCGGGCGGACACAGCAGCTGCCGGCGACGCTCGCCGGACGGAGCGTCATCGCGCAGTCCTGCCGGGGCCCGATCATGGTCGGCGGCCAGCTCGTCGTGAGGGGCTCGCTGTACCCGGCCGTGGCCGGCGCCTCGGTGCACGTCACGCTTCTGCCACCGTCGGGCCAGTCGAGCGCGGCCGACGTCCGGGTCGGCGCCGGCGGCGGGTTCACGCTCACCAGGCAGCTGGCGGAGGCGGGGGAGTGGGTCGTCCGCGTCTCCTGGCCCGGCAATGCGCGGCGCCTGCGGGCCGAAGCCGTCCCGTGCTTCCAGCTCGTCGCCGGGCCACCCGAGCCCCCGCCGCCGCCCCCGGTGACCACGACGACCCAGACGACCACGACGACGGTCCAGAAGCAGTCCTCGTCCATCACGCTGAACTGCCCGAGCGCCTGGCAGCAGGGCGCCTCCGTCCCCGTGAACGGCACGCTCACGCCGGGGCTGGCGAACCAGTCCATCAAGCTCGTCTACGAGCCTCCGCAGGGCGGCTCGACGAGCCGTGACGTCAACACGACGGGTGGCGGCGCCTACAGCGACAGCGGCTACGTCCCCAACCAGACGGGCAAGTTGAAGGTCACCGCGACCTGGGACGGCAACAACGACTACGTGAGCGCGAGCGCAAGCTGCTCCGTGACGGTCGGCTAGCCGAACGGGTCGGCGCCCGCGAGCTGCTCGGCGGCGCGAACGCGGTGCGGCGTG
>JAWVDX010000319.1:0-2608 GCA_033857015.1 Gaiellaceae bacterium | reverse complement strand
GTGCTCGAGCGACGCGCACGCCCGCGTCACCGCGCGCTCGATGGTCGGGCGGCCGGAGCTCGCGGAGCAGCGGGCCGCCGTCGGCCCAGACCGCCCGCAGTCGCGCACGAGGCTCGAGTGCCTCGCGAACGCCGCTCCTGGCGGCTCGCGGCGCTCCGCATGCTGGCGCGCGGACTCCGCGTCGAGCGTGAGATCGACTTCGATGTCGCACGGGCGCCCGGGCATTGAGCTGGCCCGCGCGCCGGACTCACAGGCCCGTCCTGCGGATTACCAGCTCGGGATGGGCTCCTGGATCGGATCCTCGATCCAGTGGAAGAGACCGTTCTGGTCCCCGTCGATGATCCGCAGCACCAACGCCGCGGCCTTCTCGGGCGGATCGCCGCCGTTCCCCTCGACCCACTCGACCCACTCCTGGTACGCGCTCGCGGCGGGGACCGCAGCGACCTGGTCACGGATGTCGGCCCACATCTCCGTCTTCACGTCGCCGGGGTGGATCACGTTGGCGGTGACGCCCGTGCCCTCGAGCTCGGCCGCGAGGTGGCGGGTGAACTGGTTGAGCGCGGCCTTGGCGGTGCCGTAGGCGCTGTTGAAGCCGCCCGGCGGGTGCAGCGACGCAGCCGAGCTGAGGCTGATGATGCGACCGAAGCCCCCGCGCAGCATGCCGGGCAGGAAGGCGCGCGAGCAGAGGTAGGGCCCTCCGAGATCGATCGCGATCGTGTCCAGCCAGGCCTGCGGATCGCCGTCGACGACGTGGGCGATCGGTCCGAAGATGCCCGCGGCGTTGACGAGGATGCTCGGCGTGCCGAGGTCGCGCTCGATCTCGCCGACGAGGCGCTCGACCTCTGCGGGCTTCGAGATGTCGGCGCGATGCGTGCCGGCCGAGCGCGCGACGCGCGCGACGCGGACGCCGCGCGCCTGGAGCGCGTCGGCGATCGCCTTGCCGACGCCCCGGCCTCCGCCGGTGACGACCGCGACACGGGTCATTTCGCCGCGGCCGTCTCGAGGTGGAAGATCTCCTTCAGCTCGCCGGCGTCGACGATGCCCTCGTCGTTGAACGCCATCAACGGCTTGAACAGCTCACCCCAGCGGTCGTGCACCTCGGTGTGCCAGAGCTTGTCCCAGGCGTCCTCGTCGCGGATCTCGGAGTAGTAGAAGACGATCGGGTCGGCGACGAAGGCGGTCATCTCGGCGATCCCGGCCTTCTCGATCTCGGCCACGAGCTCGGGCCAGATGTTGTCGTGGTACTCCTTGTACTGCGCGAGCGCGCCCGGCTCGAGACGAAGCGTGAATGCGCGGCGGATCATGTGCTGCCTCCGGTGGGGGTGGGCGGTTCGCCCGTGTTGATTGCGTGGAGCAACGTGCTCGAGTCGAGCTCGCCGACCGGCTGGTCGACGACGACCCGGCCGCGGTAGAGCCCGACGATGCGGTCGGACAGGCCGACCAGCTCTGGCACCTCGGTCGAGTGGAAGAGGACGATCTTGCCCTCGTTGGCGAGGGCGCGGACGAGGGCGAAGATCTCCTGCTTCGCGCCGACGTCCACGCCGCGAGCGGGGTCGTCGAGCAGGATCACGCCGGGGCTGATCTCGAGCCACTTGCCGATCACGACCTTCTGCTGATTCCCGCCCGAGAGATGATGCACCTGCGCCCACGGCGACGGCGCCTTGATCTGCAGCGCACGGATCTGGCGGTTCGCCGCCCGCGCCAGCTCACTGCGACCGAGCCAGATCTTGCGCCCGCCGAGCGCTCCGCCGCGCACCTGGGAGATGTTCTGCGCGATCGTGTGCTCGAGCATCAGGCCCTGACGACGGCGATCGGACGGAACAAGGCTCACGCCGCGTCGCGCAGACTGGGTCGCCGAGGCCGGCAGGCCCCGGCCGTCCGGGAACGTCACGGACCCGCGGATCGCCTTGCGGACGCCGAAGAGCGCGCCCAGCAGATCGGAGACGCCCGAGCCCTGGATGCCCGCGAGGCCGACGATCTCACCCGCGTGCGCCTCGAAGCTGACGTCCTTGAGGCTCGGCCGCACGGCGAGGCCCGAGACGGTGACGCGCGCAGTCGCCGCTTCGGCCTGTCGCAGCACCGCGCTGCGGTCCGGGTAGAGCGCATCCTCCTCACGGCCGAGCATCGCGCGCACGACGTCCGGGATCGTCAGCCCGGCGCGGGCTCGTGTGAACACGTGCCTGCCGTTCCGCATGACCGTGACGGTGTCGGCGATCGCGAAGACCTCCTCGAGCCGGTGCGAGACGTAGAACATCGTGATGCCGGAGTCGCGCATCTTGCGGAGCACGGCGAAGAGCCGCTCGGTCTCCTGCTCCGAGAGCGCCGAGTTGGGCTCGTCGAGGATCAGGACCGATGGCCGCGAGAGCAGGACGCGGCAGAGCTCGACGAGCTGCTGCTCGCCGATCGGGAGGAAGCCGACCGGACGCGAGACGGGGACGTTCAGGCCGATCTCGCGCAGCATCGGCCTCGCCGTGCGTTCCATCGTCGCGAGCGAGATCAGGCCGAAGCGCGTCGACTCCCTGTCCGGGAAGAGGTTCGCAAGCACGGATCGGTCCGGAAAGAGCGACAGCTCCTGGTAGACGATGCCGATCCCGCGCTCGTGCGCCGC
>JAWVDX010000318.1:0-3629 GCA_033857015.1 Gaiellaceae bacterium | reverse complement strand
AACTTTACTATTTCTTCAACTGCGAGGAATGACAACTATCTCACCGGCCATCAGGCTCGGGTGGAACGTGCAGAAGTAGTAGACCGTCCCCGGCCGGCGGAAGACGACGGTCTGCGTCGCGCCCGGGACGAGCTCGTGCGGCCTGATCAGACGGCTGAGCGGCGTCGCCGAGCCCTTGCGGCGGTCGGCGACGGTGTGCGCGATCTTGCCGACGTTGACGAAGCGCACCGGCTGGCCGACGTGGACGGTGAGCGCGGCGGGGCGGAAGAAGTACTCGCCCAGCTGCACGGTCACCGGCGGCCGCGCCGGCGGGGACGCTGCAGCGCGCTTGCCGCCGCCGCCGCCGCAGCCCGCGAGGAGCGCGAGCGGGACGGCGACCGCTGCCGCCGTCCCGGTGCGCAGGCTCGGTCGCGTCACTTGACCCAGATGGTCGTGGACGCCTTCACTCCGGTGTTGCTGTGGTCGTTGTTGACCACGAAGACCCGCAGCGTGTGCTTGCCCTTGGGCAGGTGCGCGTACGTGATCTGCGGGAGCACGGCCGGCGAGTACTTGCCGGCGATCCCCAGCTGGACGGCGAGCTTGCCGTTCGCGCCGGAGTACTTCGGGTAGTCGAGCTTGCCACCGTCCATCGCGAAGTGGAGGTGGCCGGTGTTCGCCTTGCTGGCTTTCCCGACGCAGGCGGCGCAGAGCGTGAAGTTGGAGAGCTTGACCGCGAAGGTCACCTTCGACCCGGTCTTGGCGGCGTACATGGGGCTGGTGAAGCGGACGCCCGGCTTGCCGGCGGCGAGCGCGCTGCCCGCGCCGACGAGGGCGACGATGGCGCCCAGGAGGGCGATGCTGCGGAGTCCGTTGCGACGATGCATGAGGCGCTGCTCCTTTTGACGAGGTGCGTGAACGCGCCTGATTCGCCGCAGCGCCGCAGGTGGTTCGGTCCGCGGCCCGCCGGTGTCCAACTGGTAGCGTCAACCGCAGTGAGCGCCGAGCCAGCAAAGAGCTACGAGATCGACTGCCCGCACTGCCACAAGCACTTCACGGCAACGATGATCGACGGCGCGGCCGCGCGCTACCGCGGCTTCAAGTGCCCGCACTGCCGGCTGTTCGTGCCGTTCGAGCGCGCCGCCGGCAGCGCCGACGACGCAGCCTAGGAGTCAAGCCGCAGAAACCGGGCGCCGATACCGGATGCGGTGCTCGAAACGCATGCAGCCGTGCGGGATAGACCCCATCCGTCGCTCGCGCTCCTGAGGGCCGTCCCCACCTGGGCCTGGCTCGGATCGATCGTCCTCGTGGCGGCCGGTGCGCGCTGGGGGCTCGCGCTCGCGCACGTTCTGCCGAGCTACATCCCCGACGAGTACCTCTACTCCTCGCTCGGTCACTCGCTCGGCGAGCACGGCACCTCGGCGGTGCGCGGGGAGCATGCGGCCTTCCCGGCGCTGCTGCAGCCGCTCCTGACAGCTCCCCTCTGGCTCGTCGGCGACGTCTCCACCGGCCTCGGCCTCGTCAAGGCGCTGAACGCGGTCGCGATGGCGAGCTCGGCGCTGCCGCTCTACCTGCTCGCGCGGCGTGTCCGGCTCACGCGGCCGAGCGCGCTCTTCTGCGCGCTGCTCGGCGCGGTGAGCCCGAACCTCTACTTCGTCTCGTTCGTCCTGTCGAACCCGATCTCGTATCCGCTCGCACTCGGCGCTGCCGTCGCAGCCGTCGCCGTGCTCGAGCAGCCGACGAAGCGCGCGCAGCTTGGCTTCCTGACGCTGGCCGGGCTCGCCGCGTTCGCCTCGATCCAGTTCATCGTCCTCCCGGCCGTGCTGCTGGGTGCCGCGGTCGTCGTCGAGCGCGGGCATCTCCTGCGCATCGTCCGGCAGCTCTGGCTCACGATCGGCCTCCTCGCCCTGGGCTCGCTGACCTACCTGGTCCAGCCGGGCCTGCTCGGCTTCTACCGCGACGCGCCGCAGCTGGGCGCGCGCCTCGGTGCCGGCAGCTGGCTCCACTGGACGTCCCTGGGTGCGTTGCTGCTGGCCGTGTCTGCGGGCGCGTGCTTCGTCCCGGGAGCGGTCGCGGCGGTCGCGCAGGGGATCGCCCGGCCGCGCGAGCGCTGCGAGCTCGCATTTTCCGCGTTCGCCCTCGTGCTCTCCGTTGCGCTCCTGACGGAGGCCGCCTCGATCGAGCTCCAGAGCGGCCGCTTCGAGGAGCGGTACCTGCTCGTCCTGGCTCCGCTCCTCCCCATCGCGTTCCTCCTCTGGCAGCGGATGCGCTATCCGCTGCGCTCGGTCGCCGCAGGCGTCGCCGTGGTCATCCTCCTCGTGCTGCCGTTCGTCCCGCTCTCGACCTACGCGCTGCGCTTCGGCGCCTCTGCCTCGCCCTTCCTTGGTGCGGTCGCCTACCTCGAGCGCTCCATGAGCGTCAGCCGGGCGGGGTTGGTGGTCGCAGCCTCCGCGTCCTTCATGGCGTTGCTCGCGCTCGTCATCGCGCTGCGCCCGACCCGGACGGCGATCGGCGTGGCGCTCGGGGCCGGGCTCGTCTGGCTCGTGGCGGTCTCCGCAGGCTCGACGAGCCTGGCGAACCACAACTCGGAGGTGATCCGCGCCCACTCCCCGGCCGACCTCAGCTGGGTCGATCGCCTCGGAGTGCGTGACGCGGTGCTGGTGTCCACCTTCGGCTCGCGTCCGTACGAGGGGACGCTCACGCTCTTCTGGAACCCGCGGGCGTTCGGAGAGGCGTCGACCCTCGGACGTGGCCTCGCGCTCGACGCCTTCGGCACCTCGAGGCTGAGGATCGCGAGCGACGGGCGCCTCCTGCTCGACCGTCGCGTCCTGCGGAGGCCGTTCCTGCTCGACCGCGAGGGCACGCTCGTCCGGCTCTCCGGAGCGACGCGCGTGGCATCCGTCGGCGGCTTCACGCTCTGGCGCCCCGCCGGGGCCCCGCGCCTCCGTCTGCTCGCGGAAGGCTTCTACGCCGACGGCCGGCTTGCCCAGTCGGCAGACGTCCAGCTCTGGCCGGACGCGGGCGGGAGCCTCGCGGGGACGTTGCGACTCACCTTCGAGGGGCTGCCGACGATGCCGGCGCAGCACCTGACACTGAGCGCTCCCGGCCTGCACCGCACGCTCGACCTGCGGCCGGGCGAGCGGAAGCAGGTCGCGCTGGCGGTGCGGGCGGACGGGCCCTATGCCCTACGAATCGTCGCCAGGAACGCCACCGGCTACAACGGCGGCCCGCTCACCGCCGGGCTCGCCGCAACGCCTGTGTTCGTTCCCGCGCGCTAGGCGACGCAGTCCCGAAGCGCCTGGGCCTCGGGCAGCGTCTCGAGCTTCTTCAGCGTCGTGTTCTCGATCTGACGGATGCGCTCGCGCGTAACACCGAATTCTCTCCCGACCTCCTCGAGCGTGCGCGGCGGCTCGCCGTTCAGCCCGAAGCGGAGCTCGATGACCTGGCGCTCACGCTCCGGCAGGGCGCCGAGGGCAGCCTCGATGTCCTCGCGGCGCAGCGACAGCGACGCCGTCTCGAGCGGGCTCTCCGCCTGCTCGTCCGGGACGAAGTCGCCGAGAGAGGAGTCCTCCTCCTCGCCGATCGGCTTCTCGAGCGAGACCGGGAGCTGCGCCATGCGCTGGATCTCACGGACCTCGTCGGTCGTCATGTCG
>JAWVDX010000317.1:0-4193 GCA_033857015.1 Gaiellaceae bacterium | reverse complement strand
CCGGTCGCGGGTGCGCGTCCGCTGACCGATCTCGTGGCCGGCGCGGAGGCGGAGCGCCTCCTGCGCGGCGTGTGGGTCGTCCGCCAGGAACAGCTGCTCGACGCGACCCACGGGCTCGTCATCACCGAGGAGGGCCACGGCTACGACGTCGACCGGGGCGAGCTCTGGTTCTCCGGCGAGACGGCCGAGACGGTGCTGCTGGAGCTGGAGGCCCGCCGGCGGACGCTCTCCGAGGAGCTCGACGGCCTCGTCGCGGCCGCGACCGCGGCGGAGAAGCTCGCCGCAGCGCAGGCGCAGAGCGCCGCCGAGGCGGAGCAGGCGCTCGCCGCGGCGCCCCAGCGCGAGCGGCCGCTGGCCTCGATCGCGGAGCTGGAGGGGATCGACGCGCTCGCCGCACGCGCTCTCGCCGCGCTCGGCGCCGGTGGCGCGCGCATCCAGGCGCTGGAGTCCGCAAGCGCCGAGGCGCCGGGGGCCGAGCGGGGCACCGAGCTCGGCGTCGAGCTGGCCCGCACCGGCGAGCTGGAGGCGGAGCTGCGCCGCCGCGCCGCCGAGGCCGCGGCTCGTGCCGGATCCTTCCTCGTCCGCTTCGGCACTGTCGAGACGGAGACGGGCGACAGGCCTGCCGAGACGCTCGAGCAGGAGCTTGCGACCCTTGATGCGGAGCTGGCGAGCCGCCGCGGCGAGGCTGCCGTCGCCTCCGCCCGCGCCCGCGAGGCGGAGCAAGCCTACGCCGCCGCCGCGCCGACCGCGAACCGGCAGCTCTCCAGCACCCTCCTCGTGCGGATGTGCGCCGCGACGGAGCGCCTCGACGAGCTCCTGCTCGGCGCCGCGCGCAGCGCCGAGCGCTTCGAGCCGCCGCTGCGCGCCCGCGCGGACGCCGGGGCCGCGCGCGCCGGCCAGCTCGGCGCGGAGCTTCGCCGCCTGGGCGCGGCCGAGGTCGAGCTCCGCAACGCCACGTCCGCGGCAAGCGAGCGGGCCGGCGCCGTCGACGTCGAGCTCGCCCGGATCGAAGCCGACGCGGAGGAGGCCCGCCGCCGCCGCGCCGCCGTCGAGGGCGACGCAGCCGAGGGCGAGGATCGCCCCGAGCTGGCGGACAAGCTCGACCGCGCGGAGCGCCGCCTCGAGACGCTCGGCCGCGTCAACCCGCTCGCGAAGGAGGAGTACGAGGCCGAGAAGGAGCGCCTCGACGAGCTGGCCGAGCAGCGCGCCGACCTGGAGCAGAGCCTCACCGAGCTGGACAAGCTCCACAAGGAGCTGACCGAGACCGTCGAGACCCGCTTCGCCGAGACCTTCGAGCGCGTCAGCGCCAACTTCGAGGAGATCGCCTCGACCCTCTTCCCCGGCGGCGAGGGGCGCCTGCGCCTGACCGAGGCGGACGACGACGACGAGGCGCCCCAGGACGAGCCCGGCGTCGAGGTCGAGCTCCGCCCCGCGGGCAAGCGCATCACGCGGCTGTCGCTCCTCTCGGGCGGCGAGAAGGCCCTCGGCGCGATCTCCTTCCTGTTCGCGCTCTTCCTCGCCCACCCGTGCCCCTTCTACCTCCTGGACGAGGTCGAGGCCGCTCTGGACGACGCCAACATCGGCCGCTTCGTCGAGCTGCTGCGCAGCTACTCCGAGCGCGCCCAGTTCGTCGTCATCACGCACCAGAAGCGGACGATGGAGGCGGCGGACATCCTCTACGGCGTCACGATGGCCGGCGACGGCATCTCCCAGATCGTCTCGCGGCGCCTGCCGCGCGAAGAGCAAGCCGCGCTCGCAACCGCCTAGCCGTCCCGACACCCTCTCCCAACGGGACATGTCCCGGGGCCTGTCCCGGGCCTGTCCCCAGGACATGTCCTGTTCCGGCACTATCGTCCGCGGACGTGGCGAGGACATGGGCACAGCTGCTCGGCGACGACGAGGTCGCGCCGACGACCGCGGAAGAGGAGCATGGCCTCTTCGGACGGCTGCGCGACTCGCTGGCGAAGTCCCGCCGCGCGCTCACCGAGCAGATCGCCGTCGCCACGTTCGACCCGACGGATGACGCCGCGTGGGAGCGGCTCGAGGAGGCACTGATCGCCGGCGACGTCGGTGTGCGCGCCACCGCCGAGCTGATGCGCCGCCTCGAGGAGCGCGGCGAGATCCCCGACCTCGGTGCGGCGCTCGCAGAGGAGATCACGACGCTCCTCGGCGAGCCGCCGACCCTCAACGTCCACGAGCGTCCCGCGCTGATCCTCGTCGTCGGTGTGAACGGCACCGGCAAGACGACCACGATCGGCAAGCTGGCGTCCCGCCTCGCCCAGAGCGGGCGCAGCGTCCTCCTCGCCGCTGCCGACACCTACCGCGCCGCCGCAGAGGAGCAGCTCGAGATCTGGGCGCAACGGGCGGGCGCGGACTTCGTCGGCTCCGAGCGGGGCAGCGACCCGGCGGCGGTCGCCTTCGACGCGATCGACGCGGCCCAGGCACGCGCCCGTGACGTCGTGATCGTCGACACTGCCGGCCGGCTCCACACCCAGACGGACCTCATGGAGGAGCTCGCGAAAGTGCGGCGGGTCATCGAGCAACGCCTCCCGGGAGCCCCGCACGAGACCCTGCTCGTCGTGGACGCGACCACCGGCCAGAACGCGCTCCAGCAGGCGCGGCTCTTCGGTGAGACGGCAGGCGTGACGGGCGTCGCGCTGACCAAGCTGGACGGCTCCGCAAAGGGCGGTGTGGCTGTTGCGATCGCCTACGAGCTCGGCCTCCCGGTGAAGCTGATCGGCGTCGGCGAGACGCTCGAGGACCTGCGCCCGTTCGACGCGCCCGAGTTCGCCCGCGCGCTTGTCACCTAGTAACAGTCTGTTACTAGGCGGCGGCCACGGCGTCGGCGTCGAGCGCCCGCTCGAGCGCGGCGAACGACTCGGAGCAGAGCGCGTGGGGGACGTCCCGGCCGATGAGGCCGAGCGCCTGCTCCGCCGTCATGGCGTCGCGATAGGGCCGGTGGGCGGTCATCGCCTCGTAGATGTCCGCAACAGCCAGCGCCCGCGCGGGCAGGCTGAGGTCGTCGCGCACGAGGCCGCGGTGATAGCCGCTCCCGTCGAGCTTCTCGTGGTGCGCCGCCGCGACGGCGTTCAGCTCGGCGAACTCGCCGATCCGTCCGAGGATGCGCTCCGTGTACGCGGGATGGCGCTTGATCCGGCCGAACTCCTCGTCGGTGAGCTTCCCCGGCTTGTCGAGGATCGTGTTCGACACACCAAGCTTGCCGATGTCGTGGAGAAGCGCCGCCCGTCGCAGGTCGCGCAGCTCCAGCGCGTCGAAGCCGAGCTCGGCACCGATGGACACGGCGATCTCGGCGACGCGCGAGGAGTGGCGGAAGGTATACGGCGACTTGGCGTCGATCACGCGGGCGAACCCCTCGGCGATGCGGTCGAGCCGGTCGTCGTCGGCGACGAGCACCTGGTCGTGCGGCTCCGCGAGGCTCACCTGCTCGTCCGTCTGCGACCCCGAGACAGCGGCCCAGAAGGGAGCGTCGTCCCGGAGCTGGAGCAGGATCTGCACGAGCCCGGGGTCGAACCACCGTCCCGAGCGGCGCCGCGCCATCTTCAGCGCCGCCGGCAGCCCCTGCGCCGTGAAGAACACGTCGACGGTCTGGGCGAGGCCGAGGATGCGCGCGAGCAGCGGTATCGCCTCGCCCCCGAGCCCGGCAGGATTGCCGCCACCGTCCCAGTGCTCGTCGAGGCAGCGGATCGCCTCGGCCGCGCCGTCGGGCAGCTCGAGCATGTAGGCGATCTCGGCGCCGCGGTCGCAGCGGATCTGCGTCAGCTCGCGCGCCCCATCCGGCCCCGCCTTCGCGACCCGCAGCACGTTGGTCAGCCACGCGTCCCGGCCGACGTTCCGGAATGCGTACGCGCCGGCGCTCGCATAGCGCGACCAGTCCACGACCTTGAGCGCCCGCTTGGCGGCGATGTCGTCTGTTCCGAAGAGTGCCGTGACCTTCGCCGCGTTCGACGAGCAGCCGAGATCCTTCAGGAGGAGCGCGTAGAAGAGAGCCGAGCGCTCCTCGTCCGGCAGGCCGAGCTCCTCGGCGAGCCGCATGCCGATCAAGCACGTGCGCACCGAGTGCCCGAGCGGCTGCCCTTCCGTGATGTCGAGCGCATAGGAGAGTGCCCCCAGCACCTCGGAGAGACGTAGTTCACGAGCGGCCATGCGGGGAGAATCGGTCGCGGCGCTGCGCG
>JAWVDX010000316.1:0-3067 GCA_033857015.1 Gaiellaceae bacterium | reverse complement strand
GCCGATCCTCGCGCTGCAGGCCGGAGCTGACGCGCACATCCTCCCGGAGCACAACGAGGCGTTCGACGCGGCGCTGACGGCGGCCGGTGTCCCGCACGAGCTCGTGGTCTACGACGGCGCCCAGCACAGCTTCTTCGACCGCAAGCACAAGGAGTACGCCGAGGCCTCGGCGGATGCCTGGGAACGGGTGCTGGTCTTTCTGGCACAGCACGGCTAGCCGTCCGTATCCTCCATGTCTCAAACGACTGGGGGGCGACGTGAGCGAGACAGGCGTGCAGGTGGCAAGGCGACGGCTCGGACGGACGGGGCTCGAGGTCTCGGAGCTGGGGTACGGCTCCTGGGGCCTCGGCGGCGGCCAGTGGCTCGGACAGGACGACGAGGAGGGGCTCCGCGCTCTGAACCGCGGGCTCGACCTCGGGATCAACTTCATCGACACGGCGCTCGCCTACGGCAGCGGCCACAGCGAGCGGCTCGTCGGTCAGGTGCTGGCGGCACGGCCCGGCGAGGCGTACGTCGCGACCAAGATCCCGCCCAAGAACGGAGAGTGGCCCGGCCGCGGGGACGTGTCCGTCGAGGACGTGTTCCCGGCCGACTACGTGATCGAGTGCACCGAGACGAGCCTGCGCAACCTCGGGCTCGAGCAGGTGGAGGTCCAGCAGCTCCACGTCTGGCACGACAACTGGCTCGACGGGAGCTGGCGCGAGGCAGCCGAGCAGCTGAAGCGCGACGGCAAGGTGCGCTTCTTCTCCGTGTCGATCGACGCGCCGGAGGATGCGCTCGAGGTCGTGCGCGCCGGGGCCGTGGACACGGTGCAGGTCGTCTACAACATCGTCACCGCCTCGCCGGCCGACGAGCTGTTCGGCGTCTGCGCGGCGAACGACGTGGGCGTGATCGCACGCGTCCCGTTCGACGAGGGCTCGCTGACCGGCAAGGTCACGCCGGAGACGGAGTTCGAGGCGGGCGACTGGCGCAACCTCTACTTCACGCCCGAGGTCAAGGCGGATCGCTGGGAGCGCGTCCAGGGCATCGTCTCCGAGCTGGGGATCGAGCTGGACGAGCTGCCGGAGCTGGCGCTGCGCTTCTGCCTCTCGTCCGCCGAGGTGTCGACGGTCATCCCCGGGATGCGCAAGGTGCGCAACGTCGAGGCGAACGTGGCGGCTGCGGCGAAGGGCCCGCTGGACGCGCAGACACTCGAGGTGCTGGCGAAGTACCGCCGCTAGCCGCTTAGCGACACTGTCCTGAAGCGGGAGACTCGTTGCGCCGGACCCAACATGCTCGGGTGCGGCTTTCCGCGTGGCGCCGGTGTTTTTGGCTCTCCTCTGTCCCGTCGGGACATGTCTCGGTGCCTGGCACCGGGACATGTCTCGCGCGGACGGGGGCGGGACGTGTCTCGCGGGGACAGCTGGACGCAGGAGCGACGCCGACCCGCGTCAGGTGCGGGCCGGCAGGGGCGAGAAGTGCGTCATCCGCTGGAACGCGGCGACGCGCTCGTCGATCTCCTCGCGGGTGAGGCGCTGCACGCGCTCGGTGCCGAACTCCTCGACGTTGAAAGAGGCGAGCGCGGAGCCGTACGCCATCGCGGAGCGCGCCACGTCCTCGCTCAGCTCCTCGCCTCCGTGCGCCGCGAGGAAGCCCATGAAGCCGCCGGCGAACGAGTCGCCGGCGCCGGTCGGGTCGAGCACCTGCTCCAGCGGGAACGCCGGCAGCGCGAAGTAGCCGTCCGCCGTGAAGAGCGCCGCGCCGTACTCGCCGCGCTTCGCCACGACGAGCCGCGGGCCCCACGACTGGACGACTCGCGCCGCCTTCACGAGGTTCGGCTCCCGAGTGAGCTCGCGCAGCTCGGCGTCGTTGATGAGGACGCCGTCGACGAGGCGGATCGTCTCGATCAGCGAGTCGCGCGCGATCTCGATCCAGAGGTTCATCGAGTCGAGCGCGACGAAGCGGGCCGCCTCGCACTGCCGGCGCACGGAGCGCTGCAGATCCGGCTGGATGTTCGCGAGGAACACCGTGTCCGCGGCCCTGGCGGCCTCGGAGAGCTGCGGGTCGAAGTCGCCGAAGACGTTCAGCTGCGTGTCCAGCGTGTGCGCCGTGTTGAGGTCGAAGTCGTAGCGGCCCTGCCAGAAGAAGGTCTTCCCGCCGGGCACCCGCGCGATGTCGTCCGTGTTGATGCCGCGCGACTCGAGGACGTCCATCTCCGCCGCGCCGAAGTCGTCGCCGACGACGCCGACCACGCGCACGTCCGTGAAGAAGCGGGCCGCCAGCGAAAAGTGCGTCGCGGCGCCCCCGAGCATGCGCTCGCGGCTCCCGAAGGGCGTCTCGACGCTGTCGAACGCCACCGATCCAACAACGGTCAGCGCCATCGCGCCAACCCTAGTACACGCAACCAGGGCGGAGCCGGGTAACGTAACGCCATGGCGACGACAGCTTGGTCACCCCTCTCCTGGCGGGACTTTCCCGCGGCGCAGCAGCCCGACTGGCCCGATCCCGAGGCCGTGCGCGCCGTCGTGGAGGAGCTCACCAGCCAGCCGCCGCTCGTCTTCGCCGGCGAGGCGCGCAACCTCCTCGACCGGCTCGCCCAGGTCTCGAGGGGCGAGGCGTTCCTCCTGCAGGCGGGCGACTGCGCGGAGTCGTTCCACGACCACTCGGCGCCCAACCTGCGTGAAAAGCTGAAGGTCATCCTCCAGATGTCAGCAGTGCTCACGTACGCGGCGAGCCTCCCCGTCGTGAAGGTCGGACGGGTCGCAGGCCAGTTCGTGAAGCCCCGCTCCTCGCCGATGGAGCGCATCGGCGACCTGGATCTGCCCGTCTTCCGCGGCCACATCGTCAACTCGGAGGAGCCGACCGCCGAGGCGCGCGTCCCCGACCCGACGCGGATGCTGCGCGGCTACAACCAGGCGGCCTCGACGCTCAACCTGCTGCGCGCCTTCACGAAGGGCGGCTTCGCCGACCTGGCCCGCGTCCACGCCTGGAACCAGGAGTTCGTCTCGAACTCCCCGGAGGGGCGCCGCTACGAGCAGATCGCCGGCGAGATCGAGCGGGCGCTCGCCTTCATGGCCGCCTGCGGCGT
>JAWVDX010000315.1:0-5714 GCA_033857015.1 Gaiellaceae bacterium | reverse complement strand
TCACGAGCGGCGTCGACCCGACGAGCATCCAGTACCTGCGCAGCGACGGCCTCGTCTCCGCCGTGGCGTTCCGGATGGCGACCGCGGGCAAGCAGGTGCGGATCCGCGTCAGCCTCAGCGACGGCTGGCACGGGTGCAGCGCCAGCGGGACGAGCGTGCGCTGCACGATCCCGCCGCGCCCAGTCACCGACGTGAACCGGCTCGAGATCCAGACCGTCTAGCGCGACAGTCTCCTGCGTTGTGCCTGCAAAGCCGCCGTTTCCGTGGCTTTCGTGCTGGTCGCGAATCCCCCGAACAGGTCATGAACCTACGCCAATGTGTGCCGACTATTGCTCTAAAGGCGCGGGGAACACTCCCCAGAAGCGCGTAGGCGGCACCAAGTCACGCCCCCGTGACCGCCTGTTCTGCGGCAATCAAAGGAGACTCGAATCACATGAAGCGACAGCGGAACAAACGAGGCCTGGTCGCCACGCTCTTCCTGGCCGGCATTCTCGGAACCTCGGCGTATGCGTTCACGGCATCGAACACGATCAACGATGCAGGCAACGCCGGCGACGGCAACGGCCCCGGCTCGATCAGCGGTTACGACGTCACGAACGTCCACTACGACTCGGTCGGCGGCACGAACATCGAGTCCGTGAAGTTCGACATCGATCCCGCGGTCGATCCGGCCACCGGCTCGGTCAAGGCCGCACTGAACGGCGCGGCCCTCTCGGACTGCGGAGATGCTTCTGCCGGTGCGGGAACGACCTACCTGTGTGACGTGAGCGCGGCTCTGCCTGCCGTCTCGATCCTCGCGTCGGACACGCTCCGCGTCGTCGCCTTCGGCTAACGCAAGGCCCGACAACGGCATTGACGAAGGGCGGGTCGGCCAAGACCCGCCCTTCGTCGTTTTCCGAAGCATTCCACCCTGTCGGCCACCCCCCAACGGGCCGATAACTCTCAATGACGATGCCTGACACGCAAACACTCATGCGCACGCTCCTCGTCGTGCTCGCGCTCCCGGTGCTGTGGTTCTTCGCGCCGATCCAGCTCCACGGGCACACGGGCTACGCGATCGTCGACGGCATCTCCATGGAGCCGAGCTACCACGGCGGCGATCTCGTCCTGATCCACGAGCAGCCGCGCTACAGCGTCGGCGAGGTGGTCGCATACCACAGCCGCAAGAGCGGCGTCGTCGTGCTCCACCGCATCGCCCGCATGACGGCCGACGGCCGCTACGTGTTCAAGGGCGACAACAACAGCTTCTTCGACCCGCCGGCCAAGGCGCAGGATCTGATCGGCGCCAAGTGGCTGCGTGCCCCGAAGGTCGGGGCCGCCATGGTCTGGGTGCGCAAGCCCTGGCACGAGATCCTGCTCGTCGGCGTCGCCGTCCTGCTCGGGCTGTTCTCGAAGGTCGCCCCGCAGCGGGCAGGCGGCTCGCGGACGTCACGGACGTCCCCGCCGGACGAGCCGCGCCGGCTCACCCGGCGCGCGCCGGCCTCCCAGATCCAGCTGCTCGCGGCGATCGCCTTCGCGCTCGTCGCCGGGCTCTGGCTGATCGCGCTCGGCACGCCGAACACGAAGAGCGACGCCGACCCCCGGCTCTTCCAGGAACGCGGAGCCTTCACGGTCAGCGGACGCGCGGCGAAGAGCAGCGTCTATCCAGACGGCCGCCTCCACCCTGGCGACACGATCTTCACGCGGCTCGTCCGCACCCTGGACGTGACGTTCGACTACGGCGTCGCCTCGCATCTGGCCACGTCTGCGGCCGGGAGCGCCGAGCTGAGCCTCGACCTGAGCAGCGACAACGGTTGGCACACCCTGCAGACGCTCGCAACGACACCGCTCCGGGCCTCCAGGGCGCGTCTGAGCGCACGACTCGACATCGCCGGCCTGCAGCGCACCGCCCACGCGGTCGACGAGCAGACCGGCGTCCCGTCATCGTCCTACACGCTCGAGCTCGTCGCGCGGGTGAACGCGAAAGGGCGCGCGGGTACGACCCCGATCGGGAGCACCTTCTCGCCCCGGCTCACCTACCGGCTCGATGCCAACCGGCTGCTCCTCGTCCAGTCGCCCGCGACCTCGAATCCGTTCGTCCAGACGAAGGACGGCGCCGGGCTCGTGAACAGGCCGAACGCCTTCCATCTCGGACCCGCCGCGGTCGACGTGCGCACCCTCAGGACGCTCGCCGGCTGGGGCACCGCGTTTGCGTTCGTGGCCCTCGCGGCTGCCGCCGCATTCGCGCGCACGCGCAACGATGAGCCGGCCCGCCTTGCCTGGCAGTACCGCGACTGGCTGATCCCGATCAAGCAGCTGCCGCACACGACGAGCGTCGTCACGGACGTGACCGAATTCGACTCGCTCGTCCGCCTCGCCGACCGCCACAACAAGGCGATCCTCCACCTCGACGCCGCGGGCGAGCACACGTATCTCGTCAAGGAGAACGGTCTGCTTTACCGCTATACCGCGCTCGACGGGGGGATGCAGCGCCGGACCGTGCGCCCTGCCGCGCCCGATCTCCCCGGCTCCGTCTAGCGACCGCTACAGGTCGTCGTCGCCCTCCGCGGGCTTCGCCCACGGGTCGTCGTCGTCCGCGTCGGCCTCAGGCTCCTCGTCGAGCTCGAGATCGTCGTCGTCGTCGTCCTCGACCGGCTCGAGCGCTGCATTGTCGTCAAAAGCCAATGGATCGGACATGGCGTGAGTCCTCCGTTCGGGTGGTCGGGTGCCCGATTACCTGCAGGGGGTGCACGCTAAACCGGGGATGGCAATCCTGCCAACCAGGCCGATCACAGAAGTATGGAAATCGAGCAGAGCACAGACAACCAGGGCGATCGGCCGCAGTGGCTGGGCTCGGTCGCGAGGCGTAACGACGAGCTCGCGGGTCAGCCTCCGGTTGCGCCTGGAGCCGAGGACGAGGGCGTCGCGGAAGTCGCCGCCTGGAAGGGCTCGGCCGAGCGTTCGGCACTGTTCGCGAAGCCGCTGCCCGCGCCGGAGCCCGTCCCGGTCGCCGTCGCGCCGGTGAACCTCCACGATCTGCCCGGCAGCGAGCGCATCATCATGGGCGCGCTCGGCATGACGCTCCGCGTCGCTGCGTAGCGCCACGCGCCGCCGCTATCGTCGCGCGACAGCGACGAAGGGAGCGGAGCGATGCGCATCGGCGTTCTTGGCACGGGAGTGGTCGGGCAGACGATCGCGTCGAAGCTGATCGAGCTCGGGGACAAGGTCACCATGGGCGCGCGCGACGCCGCCAACGAGAAGGCGGCCGCCTGGGCCTCGAACGCAGGCGAAGGAGCGCACGCGGGAACGTTCGCCGACGCCGCGGGGTTCGGCGAGCTCGTCGTGAACGCGACGGCAGGCGGTGTGTCGCTTGCCGCGCTGGACGCCGCAGGCGCCGACAACCTCACCGGCAAGCTGCTGATCGACGTCTCGAACCCGCTCGACTTCTCGCAGGGCTTCCCGCCGACGCTCAGCGTGGTGAACACCGACAGCGTCGGCGAGCAGATCCAGGCCGCCTACCCGGAGGCTCGCGTCGTGAAGACGCTCAACACGGTCTCGGCGAACGTGATGGTGAACCCGGGGCTCGTGCCGGGCGATCACGTGGTCTTCGTCTCCGGGAACGACCCCGGGGCAAAGGGCGAGGCGACCGCGCTTCTGGGCCGCTTCGGCTGGCCCGCGGAGCGGGTCGTCGACCTCGGCGACATCACGACCGCCCGCGGCGCCGAGATGTACATCGCGCTCTGGATCCGCCTCATGGGCGCGCTCGGCGGCCCGAGCTTCAACATCGAGCTGCGCAAGCCCTAGAGAAAGAGCGTGAGGTCCGGCTCGCGCTCGCCCCGGAGCAGCGCCAGATCCACCTCGACGCAGCCGATCCCGCGCGACTCGGCGAGGGTGACTGCCTGCGGGCGCAGCCGCTGGCCCGCGAGCAAGCCCCGGCAACCGGCCCGCGCCGGGTCGAGGCGGATCCGCTCCAAATAGCGGGACAGCTGCTCGACCGCCTCGATCGTGACGATCCGCTTGATCTCGACGGCGACCCACTCGTCGTCGGCGTCGCGGCACATGAGGTCGACCGGCCCGAGGTCGGTCGGCCACTCCCGCCGCACGAGGCGCAGGCCCGTCTCGAGCGCCTCCGGCTGTGCGGCCAGCTCGACCTGGAGGTCGCGCTCGACGCCGTCCTTCTCCAGCGCGGCCGCCTCCCCCATGTCGTGCGTCACGTCGCTCAGCACCTCGAGCAGGCGGATCTCCAGGCGATCCTCGGTGCGTCCCGCCCGCTTGCGGACGACGATCAGCTCGCCGTCCTGCTCGAAGACGGTCGGCGGCGTCATCCAGTTCAAAGGCTTGTACCCGCCTGCGTCAGCGTGGACGAGCACGGAGCCGTCCTCCTTGAGCATCAGCAGCCGCGTCGAGGCAGGCAGGAAGGCGCTCAGCCGGCCGGAGTAGGACACCTCGCAGTGGGCGACGATCAAACGCACGAAGGCGGAGCGTACTGTCCCTTTCGGACAGGCTTGACAGGCGCGCGGCGCCGCTGTGGGATGAGGACATGACTGCGGCGCGCGAAGGCTCCGTCACGACCCCGGACGGGCGCCGCCTCGCCTATCTCGAGCGCGGGGATCCCGACGACCCGACGATCGTGTTCCACCACGGGACGCCGGGGAGCCGCTACCCGGTCCATCCGGATCCGGCTGTCGCCGACGGGTTCCGCATCGTCACGTACGACCGTCCGGGCTACGGCGGCTCCGACCCGCAGCCGGGGCGCACCGTCGCGGACGCCGCGGCGGATGTCGCGACCCTCGCCGGCGCGCTCGGGCTCGAGCGCTTCGCCGTCGGCGGTGTCTCAGGGGGCGGCCCGCACGCGCTTGGCTGCGCGGCGCTGCTGCCGGAGCGGGTGACGCGCACGGCGGTGCTCGTCGGCGTCGCCCCTTCGTCCGATCCCGACTTCGACTTCACGGCGGGGATGGCGGAGATCAACGTCGAGGACTTCGGAACCGCCCGCAGCTCGCCGGAGACCTACCGCGACTTCCTCCGTCCCGACGTCCTGGAGATCAAGGCCGATCCCGAGGCCTTCCTCGATCGCGTGCTCGACCAGATGCCGGCGTCCGACCGGGCCGCGATGGACTCGCCACGGGTCCGCGCGCAGCTCCGCCTGCAGTGGGACGAGGCGGTCAGACAGGACGAGGAAGGGCTCTACGCCGACGGCCTGGCGTTCGTCGCGCCGTGGGGGTTCGCGCTCGACACGATCCCCGGCGAGGTCCGTCTCTGGCAGGGCGAGCTGGACACCCTCGTCCCGCGCGCCCACGGCGAGTACATGGCCGCCCGCATCCCGAGGGCCCGCTTCGAGCTCGTCCCGGCGGAGGGTCACCTGATCTTCGGAACGACGCGCACCGCCTTCGAGTGGCTCGCGGCCGGCGCCTAGCCCATTTGGTCCGCGTTTACCCGCGTGCCGGGGCGATGACTAGTCTGCGGCTCATGCGCGATCGCTACTCCCTCTTCGCCGGGCTCGCCTTGCTGGCGGTCGCCTTCCTCATCGGAGCGCTCGCGATCGCCGGCGGGATCAGCAACCGTGGCAACAACGACACGCTGACCGTGACCGGGTCTGCGAAGAAGGCGATCGTCTCCGACTTCGTCGTGTGGAGCGCGAGCCTCAGCGCCCAGGACTTCCAGGCCGCGAACGCCGCGAAGCAGCTCGCCGGATGGTCGAAGCGCGTCGAGGCGTTCCTCGACGCCCAGGGCGTTCA
>JAWVDX010000314.1:0-3957 GCA_033857015.1 Gaiellaceae bacterium | reverse complement strand
GGTCAGACCCCTGACATGTCCGAAATGGACGCGTCAGGCTCACGACACGTAAGTCGTGAAGCCGCGGAAGCCGGGGTACAGCGGCCGCTTCGCGCACAGGGCGTCGGTGCGGGAGCGCAGGCCGTCGAGGTCGGGGCCCTCGCCGAGGGCGCCGCACGCGATCTTGCCGACCTCGCGGAAGTCCTCATCGTCGAAGCCGCGCATCGTCGCGGCCGGCGTGCCGACGCGGACGCCTGAGGCCACCGTGGGCGGCCGCTCGTCGAACGGCACCGTGTTGCGGTTGACCGTCATCTTCACGTCGTGCAGACGCTCCTCCGCGTCCTTGCCGGTCCACTCGGTCTCGCGCACGTCGAGCTGGAGGAGGTGCGTGTCGGTGCCCCCGGTGAGGACGGCGACGCCGCCGGACTCCAGCTCCTCGGCGAGTGCGTCGGCGTTCGCGCGCACCTGCCGCTGGTAGTCGCGGAACGGCTCCGTGGCGGCGATCCTGAAGCAGGTCGCCTTCGCCGCGATCGTGTGCATCAGCGGCCCGCCCTGCATGCCGGGGAACACCGCCTTGTCCACCTTCGCCGCGTGCTCCTCGCGGCACAGGATGAACCCGGCACGCGGGCCGGCGAGGGTCTTGTGCGTCGTCGAGGTGACGAAGTCGCAGTGCTCGACCGGGTTCGGGTGGATGCCGGCCGCGACGAGCCCGGCGAAGTGCGCCATGTCGCAGAGCAGCAGCGCGCCGACCTCGTCGGCGATCTCGCGGAAGCGCTCGGTGTCGACGGTGCGCGGATACGCGGAGCCGCCGCAGACGATCAGCTTCGGGCGGTGCTCCTTCGCGAGCTCGAGGACCTTGTTGTAGTCGACCTGGAAGGTGTCCGGCTCGACGCCATAGTGGACGATCGAGTAGAGCCGCCCCGAGATGTTGATCTTCATCCCGTGCGAGAGGTGACCGCCGTGCGCGAGCGAGAGGGAGAGGATCGTGTCGCCCGGGTCGAGCGCCGCAAGGTAGACCGCGGTGTTCGTCATCGCGCCGGCGTGGGGCTGCACGTTCGCGTGCTCGGCGCCGAAGAGCTCCTTGGCCCGGTCGATCGCGAGCTGCTCGATCTCGTCGACGATCTCGCAGCCGCCGTAGTAGCGCTTCCCGGGATAGCCCTCGGCGTACTTGTTCGTCGGCGTCGAGGAGACGGCCTCGAGCACGGAGGGCCAGGTGAAGTTCTCGCTGGCGATCAGCTCGATCGTCGCGCGCTGGCGGTCGAGCTCGCGCTCGAGGAGGGTTGCGATCGCGGGGTCGACCTCGGCAAGGCCGGCGGTGCGGATCCGATCGAAGGTCTCTTGGGCCACGGGCATCGCTGTACCTCCTGTGTCTGCGATTGGTGCCCAGGCGCGCGGCGGTTCTGGGCTGTCGTTCCCCGGTGGTTGATCCACCCGTGGCGCCAGTTGCGACAGCCCGGCCAGTCTAGCTCGGCGGGGCGATGGAGGCCAGTGCGGCGGCGATGAAGCCCGCCTTGGCCTCGGTGTAGGCCTCGCGGTCGTCGCGGTGGCGGACGGCGAGCTCACGCTTCAGCGCGGCGTAGCGCTCGCAGAGGCCTGCGTCGGAGCGGAGCGCGTCGCGGAAGGCGAGGATGTCGTTCCAGTCCGGGCTGCCGTGCACCATCACGTGGAGGTGGTGTGTCCGGGCAGCGGGCGAGGGCTTGCAGAACCAGTGCTCGATCTCCTCGGCGTAGGGCGCGTAGCACCAGCCGGCCCCGGAGAGGAGCTCGATGCAGGGGCGGCTCTCCTCGAGGCTCGCGACGCCGGCGAACATGTCGACGACCGGCTTCGCGGGCAGTCCCGGCACGGAGGTGCTGCCCGCGTGCTCGACCGGAGCGACGAGCCAGGGAGCGAGGATCCGCTCCACGCTGTCGCGCTCGTCGGCGAAGCGCGCCGGCCAGGCCGGGTCGGAGTCGTGGATCTCGACCGGTTGCTCGCTCACGCGAAGAGGCTACGCGCAAGCTCGAGCGCTCGACCGGCGTCGCCCGCGCCTTCCCGCAGGATGCGCGGCTCGTCGCCGGTGAGGTCGACGACGGTGGATGCCACGCCGGGGAGCTCGCCCGCGTCGAGCGCGACGGCGGCGGCGCGGATCTCGTGCGGGACGTCCTCGAGCGTGCGCGGATCGGGCTCGCCGTGGCGGTTCGCGCTCGTGGCGGCGACGGCGCCGGCCCGGTCGAGGACCTCGCGCGCCGCGGCCGGGAGCTCCGGGACACGGATCCCGATCGTCCGCTCGTTGCCCGTGCTCAGCCAGGCGAGGCGGCGTGCCGGGTTCGGCAGGACGAGCGTGTACGGGCCGGGGAGAAGCGCCTCGGCATAAGCGGCGTGACGGCCGCGGAGCTCCGGCACCGCGTCGAGGATCACGTCCAGGTCGCTGGCGAGCAGCGCGACCGGCTGGTCGCCACGCCCCTTGAGCTTCGCCAGCTGTCCGAAGGAGGCAGGCCGGTAGGCGCTGACGCAGAGCCCGTAGACGGTGTCGGTCGGCAGCACGACGGGGCGGCCGTCGCTCAGAGCGAGCACCGCGTCGTCGATCGCGCTCAGGCTTCGATCCGCTCGTAGAGATTGACGATGGTGTGGCTCGTAGTTCCGTCCGGTGCGATCTCCTTCAGGACGAGCGCGACGCGGAGATCGGGGTCGAGCAGCTCCCAGGCAGCATGGGCGAGCTCGGCGGGCTCGGCGTCGAGCGCGACCTCGAACGGGTCGCCGTCGAAGGTGCGGACAGGCGCACCGTCGCCCGAGTAGGTGCGCAGGCCGAAGCCCTGGCCCGGAAGCAGGCGGCGCGGCTCGTAGAAGGCATGTCCGGCCGTCGAGATCTTCGAGAGGAGCAGGATGCCGCCGCTGTCGATGCCGGTGATGCGCGGCGTGAAGATCGGGTCGTCCGGCTCGTGCGAGCGGGTGCGCAGCGCGTTCTGCGCCGTGCTCCCGCGGGCCAGGTGGTCGGCGACCGTGTCGACCTGGTCGCCGTTGCCGACGATGTGCGTCTCGCCGAGCGTGCAGAGCGCCGTGTAGACGGTGAGGGAGGTGTCCCCTTCCCTGGACGCGTCCGCAGTGGCGGTGCGGATCGCACCGTCCTCCTCGACGAGGACGCGGTTGCGCGAGTTCTCGCTCCGTCCCGTGAGCCAGTAGAGGTGGAGGCGCGCCTTGCCGTCGGCAGCGCGGCCGATCACGAAGCCGCGGCCGGGGTAGCGATCCTCGGGGAAGCCGGCTAGGGGCACTGGGCCTCGATGATGCGCTCGCGTCCGCTCAAGTCGGGCGTGATCGTAGTCGGGCCGAAGCCGAGCGCGCGCAGGTGCTCGGCGTAGGCCGCGTGCTGGCCGGCGCCGAGCTCGACGACGAGCCAGCCGCCGGGGACGAGGAGGGTGCGCGCCTGCTCGGCGACCGCCTCCGGGACTCCGGGGCCGACGAGCGCGGCGCGCGGTTCGTGGTCGCGCACCTCGGGCTCCAGCTCGTCGATCTCGTCCGGCGTGACGTAGGGCGGGTTCGAGACGACGAGGTCGAACGCGCCCTCGAGACCGTCCCGGATGTCGCCGAGGCGCAACTCGACCTGGAGGCCGTTGAGCTCGGCGTTCTCGGCTGCGAGCGCAAGCGCGTCCGGCGAGACGTCGAGCGAGATGACCTGGGCACCGGGGTGCTCCTGGGCTAGGGCGAGGGCGACGGCTCCCGTGCCGGCGCCTACGTCGAGGACGCGCGGAGCCGGTGCGCCGTCGAGGAGCGCCAGCGCCCGCTCGACGAGGATCTCCGTCTCGGGACGCGGGACGAGCGCGCGGGCGTCGCAGCGCAGGGTGAGCCGGCGGAAGTCCCAGTCGCCCAGCACGTAGGCGAGCGGCTCGCGCCGGCCGCGGCGCTCGACGAGCGCGCGGGACGCGGCAAGCTCCTCCTCGGAGAGCGGTCGCTCGAAGGCGGTGTAGAGCTCGATGCGCGACAGCCCGAGCGCGCGGGCGAGCA
>JAWVDX010000313.1:0-4228 GCA_033857015.1 Gaiellaceae bacterium | reverse complement strand
GGATCTGCGGCGCGCGGCGGCGTGGCACGCTCGAGAGCAGCGCGGCCGGCGTCTCGGGCTCGCGGCGGTCACGCGTGTGCCACGGCTCCTCCCGGCGGCGCGGCGAGTCTGGCGGGCCCTTCGGGGGCGACCACGCTGAGCAGCGGTGCGGCGCGGCAAGCCCCGAGAGACCGGACGTCAGGCATGCGATCAGGTCTTCGCATCCCAGAAACCAATGGGAGCATGCCGAGGGCAGTCGCGGCGGCGAACCTGCAACAAAGCCCGCTCGCGTGCGGGTGGTCGCCGGCGTCTCGTAATGTTCGGCGCTCCCGAGCGAAGGAGGAGGCGGCGATGACCAGCACCCACGACGACGAGACGCGCCGGGACGCTCTTGTCGAGCGGCTGTTCGGAGCAGCGATCGGAGCCTTCGACCTGTGTGGCGTGTACATCGGCGACCGGCTCGGGCTGTACCGCGCGCTCGCGGAGCACGGCCCCGCGTCGGCCGGCGAGCTGGCGAGCGCGGCCGGGATCCACGAGCGCTACGCGCTCGAGTGGCTCGAGCAGCAGGCGGCGAGCGCGATCCTCGACGTGGTCGATGCTGCGGACGGCGTGCAGCGGTTCGTGTTGTCCCCCGGGCACGCCGAGGCGCTGCTCGACGAGGAGAGCCTCAACTTCGTCAGTCCCTTCGGTCGCCTGCTGGTCGCCTGTCTGCGACCGATCGACGCGCTCCTCGACGCGTACAGGACAGGCGGCGGCGTCCCCTATGCCGACTACGGTGCCGACCTCCACGAGGGACAGGCGGCGTTCACACGCCCGCTCTTCTCACGGCTGCTCGCGCAGGAGTGGCTGCCGGCCGTGCCCGAGATCCATGCGCGGCTCCAGGCGGACCCGCCCGCCCGTGTTGCCGACCTCGCCTGCGGAGGAGGGATCTCGAGCATCGCGATGGCACGCGGGTACCCCAAGGTGCGCGTCGACGGCATCGACCTCGACGCGGCCTCGGTCGAGCTGGCGCGCCGCAACCTCGCAGGGAGCGGCGTCGAGGACAGGGTGAGCTTCGACGTCCGGGACGCGGCCGATCCGGCCCTCTCCAATCGGTACGACCTCGTGACGGTGTTCGAGGCGCTGCACGACATGTCGTACCCGGTCGAGGTGCTACGGGCGGCCCGAGGGCTGCTCGCCGAGGGAGGCGTCCTCCTCGTGGGCGACGAGCGCACGGCCGAGTCGTTCGCCGCTCCGGCCGACGACCTCGAGCGCCTCTACTACGGGTTCAGCATCCTCCACTGCCTGCCCGTAGGAATGGTGGGCGACGGCGCCGCCGGCACCGGCACCGTCATGCGCCCGGCAACTGTCGAGGCTTACGCGCGCGACGCCGGCTTCGAGAAGGTCGAGGTGGCTCCGATCGAGAACGACATCTGGCGCTTCTACCTCATGCGACCGTAGCCACGCGCGGGCGGATTGTCACGGCGGTCACCCTGGTCGCCGCCTAGACTCAGCGATCGTGCTGACGAATCGTTCTGCGCCGCCTGTCACCGTGACTCCGGTGCTCGTCTACCCCGATGTGCGAGCGGCAGTCGCCTGGCTGGAGTCGGCGTTCGGCTTCGAGGAACGGGTGCGCGTCGGGGACGCGCATCGCGTGCAGCTGCGCGTCGGCGCGGACGGCGCTGTGGTCGTCGCCGACGTGCATGGCGAGCGGGTCGCGCCGAGCGCAGGAGCCGTCACGCAGATCGTGAAGGTGCGCGTGCCGGACGTCGATGCGGCCTTCGCGCGCGCCCGTGACTTCGGAGCGCGCGTCCTGGGTGAGCCCACGACCTACGAGTACGGCGAGCGCTCGTGCGAGCTGGAAGACGTCGCCGGCCACCGCTGGGAGCTCACCCAGACGGTGCGCGACGTCGAGCCGGAGGAGTGGGGCGGGGTCACAGTCGCACCCTGGTGAGCACCGCTACAGGACGGCGGTCGTGACCACGACGACTCCGTCGTCGTCGCTGTAGAGCGTTGCTCCGGGCTGGAAGGTGACGCCGCCGAAGGTGACCGGGACGTCGAGCTCCCCCTCGCCGGTCTTCGCGCTCGGCCTCGGGTTCGAGCCGAGCGCCTTGATGCCGAGCGGAATCGTGCGCAGCGCCGCGAGGTCGCGGACGCAACCCCAGATGACGATCCCGGCCCAGCCGTTGTCGCGCGCGAGCCCGGCGATGGTGTCGCCCAGGAGGGCGCACCGGAACGAGCCGCCGCCGTCGACGACGAGCACGCGCCCCGCTCCGGGCTCGCTCAGGCGCCGCTTCAGCAGCACGTTGTCCTCGAGGCAGCGGACGGTCGAGATCGGGCCGGCGAAGGCCGAGAGGCCGCCGAACTGACTGAGCTGGAGCTCGCAGGACTGCGCCGCATCGCGGTGCGCGTCGAAGACGTCTGCGGTCGTCTGGGCCATGACTCGGCCGATCGTAGTCCGCATGCCTGGCGGGTGTCCGGGGCTTCGGGCAGACTGGGGGCGGTTGCCGGCGGGCGTCTTCGACGTTCTCGCGGCAGCTGGATCGTGGCGCGACGGTGCGCTCCCTCAGCACGAAAGGACGGCCGTTACTCCATGACTCTCAACGCCTCTGTCGGCGATCTTCCGCGCCGCGCCGCGCTTGTGTGCTCGGCGGCGCTGCTGTCCGGGCTCCTCGTCCTCTCGACCATGGCGTCCGGAGCGACGGAGGCACGGGCCGGCGCGCCTGGCACCTGGTCGCTTGCCGGGTCCGGGATCCGGACGGTCTCGGGCCAGATCGGCACGGCCCGCACGCCTGACGGTGTGCTGCACGTGATCTGGTCGCGCGGCGGGGCCGGCACGCCCTGGGCCCTGCTGGAGACGACGGTCACTCCTGCGGGCAAGGTCTCCGCGCCGCAGGAGATCGTGTCGGGCTGGTCGAGGATCGACGACGTCGCCGCCACGATTTCCAAGGGGAAGCCGCTGACGGTCGTCTTCCCCGGCACGAAGACGGACACGACCGGCGACCCCACCGAGGGGCTCAACATGGCCACGAACGACGGCGGCGGCTGGACCGTAGGGAGCTCCGCGATCTACAAGACGGGCCTCGCGAGTTCGAGCGTGCCGAGCATCGGCTACACGAGGCGCGGCACGCTGCTGCAGGCGTGGTCGGCGAACGGGCAGGTGGTCGTGCACGCCGGGGTCGACCCTGCTGTGCCGACCCAGAGCATCGGCGAGGGCGGCAACGTCACCGTCGCGGGCTGGAACCAGGTCATGTCTGTCGTCTCAGACGTCGATCGCGTCTCGATCGCCTGGTGCTCGTCGGGCTCGCAGCCGGGAATCTACGCGCTCGAGTTTGGCGCCGATCCACCGATCCCGATCCGTCGGTTGCGCGGCTCGGAGACGACGCGCTGCCCGGCAGCCGCCCGTGCGTCCTACGCGAGGAACCCAGACCTCGGCGTCGACAACACTTCCGCAGCTGCCTCCGTGGGGTCCGAACGAACGGTCCGGGTCTGGTACAACGCCGTCGCCGGCCCGACAGACGTCGCGCGCGGCCGTGGGATCAAGCAGCAGGTCGCGCTGGCCGCAGACCCGACCGGGCGCATGTGGGTGGGCTGGCGCGACGCCGGCAGCGGGCGCCTGCGCCTCCGCCGCTCGAACGGCGGGGAAGGCTGGGGCGCCGTCGTGTCGACCGCGCTTCCCGCTTCACAGGACGCTGTCTACAACCTCGACCTGTCCGCCCAGGACGACCGCGTCGACGTGATCGTGCGCACGACCAAGGGAGCGGCCGTGTCGCTCTTCCACACTCAGATGTTCCCGGGTCTCACCGTCAAGGCGACGAGCAAAGCCGGCCGCGTCACCGTCCTCGTCACAGACGCGGGCGTTCCCGTCCCCGGCAGCAGCGTTCGCGTGGGCGGACGTCTCCTGCGCACCGGAGCCGACGGCAGCGCCGGCATCGACCTCCCGAGCGGGAGCTACAAGGTCACAGCAGCCAAGGCGAAGTACGTCGGCGCCACCACGCGCGTCCGCGTCAAGGGTGGCCGCTGACCTTCAGGAACCTCAGCAGGCGCGGCCAGAGTCTCTCGCGGGCTTGCGCGTCTGCGACGAAGGTCGGGTCGCTTGCAGCCGATCCGGGCTCGTCGGGGATCAGGCCGCCCGAGAGATGCCCGGCCCGCGGCGACGTGTACAGGACGTGGCGATAGCCGGTGTGATGTGCCTCGAGGCGGGCGACGATCGCGTGTGCGTACGCGCAGGAGCTCCAGACTGCGTCCTTCCCGGCGCAGTCGAGAAACA
>JAWVDX010000312.1:0-2797 GCA_033857015.1 Gaiellaceae bacterium | reverse complement strand
GCCATCTGCGGGAAGGGCGGGCTCCCCGACGAGGCGATCGAGCCCATGCAGCGGCTCGGGATGGTGTACCTCGCGATCGTCGGCGGCGCCGCCGCGCTCGAGACGACGCAGATCGAGGAGATCGAGGAGGTCGCCTGGGAGGAGCTCATGCCCGAGTGCCTCTGGAAGTTCCGGGTCAAGGACTTCGGTCCGCTCACCGTCGGCATCGACAGCCACGGCGGCTCGGTCTACCACGACGTACAGACCGAAGCCACGAGACGACTGGAGACGATCGTTGCCGGCCTCTGAGTTTCTCGACCTGCCGCCTCGCGAAGGCATCACCCACGTCCTCGACAAGGGCCTCGGCCTGACGGCCTGGCGCGAGCTGCTCGACGCAGCCGGCGACTACGTCGACATCGTCAAGCTCGGCTGGGGCACCTCCTATGTGACGCAGAACCTCGACGCGCGCGTCGACCTCTTCCGCTCCTACGGGAAGCCGGTCTGCGTCGGCGGGACATTCCTCGAGGCCGTGCTCGTGCGCGGCAAGCTCGAGGAGTACAAGGCTTTCCTCAGCGAGCATCGGATCACGCACGTGGAGGTCTCGGACGGGACGGTCACGATCCCGCGCGAGCAGAAGCTCGAGCTGATCGCCGACCTCGCGCGCGACTTCACCGTCGTCTCCGAGGTCGGCTCGAAGGACCCGTCGATCGAGCTCGACGTCGACGAATGGACGACGTGGATCAGCGAAGAGCTCGCCGCAGGCGCGACGAAGGTCCTCACCGAGGGCCGCGAAGGCGGCACGTCGGGGATCTTCAGCGCATCCGGCGAGATGAAGACGTCGATCATCACCGAGGTCGCGGCGGTCGTCGGCACGGAGGACATCATCTTCGAGGCCCCGACGAAGCCGGCCCAGACCTGGTTCATCAAGGAGTTCGGCCCGGCGGTCAACCTCGGCAACATCGCGCCCGAGGACGTCATTCCGCTGGAGACGCTGCGCCTCGGCCTGCGCTCCGACACGCTCAAGGAGGTGCTCGGTGGCGAGCCCGCCCAAGCTTCCTGACCTGGACTACGAGGCCATGTCCCCCGAGGACATCCTGCGCACGCTGCTCGAGGCCTTCCCGGGCCGCGTCTCCCTCGCGTGCTCGTTCCAGAAGGAGGAGACGGTCCTCCTCGACATGCTCTTTGCGCTCGAGCCGAAGGCGCGCGTCTTCGCGATCGACACGCACCACCTCTTCCCGGAGACGCACGCGCACTGGCGCGAGGTCGAGCAGCGCTACGGCACGACGATCGAGGTCTTCGCCGGCCCGTCGCCCGCGGAGATCGCGGCGACGCACGGCGACAAGCTGTGGGAGACGAGCCCCGACCTCTACCTCGCGATCGCGAAGGTCGCGCCCATCGTCCGCGCGCTCGACGACCTCGACGCCTGGATCACGGGGATCCGCCGCGACCAGTCCCCGACCCGGGCCGATGCGAAGAAGCTCGGCTGGGACGAGCAGCACGAGGTCTGGAAGGCGAATCCGCTCGCCGACTGGAGCGACGAGGACTGCTGGGCCTACATCCGCGAGCGCGAGCTCCCGTACAACCCGCTCCACGACCAGGGATACGAGTCGATCGGCGACACGCACTCGACCCAGCCGGGCGCGGGCCGGTCGGGGCGCTGGGCCGGCCTCGACAAGACGGAGTGCGGCATCCACACGGTCAAGTCGGATGACGTCGCCGCCATCGTCGGCGAGGACCAGGCATGAGGGGCTACGTCGTCTGGCTGACGGGGCTCTCCGCCGCGGGCAAGTCCACGATCGCGAGGAATGTCGCGGCGGAGCTCGAGCGGCGCGGCGCGCTCGTCGAGATGCTCGACGGCGACATCGTCCGCACGCAGCTCTCCAAGGGGCTCGGCTTCTCCAAGGATGACCGCGACACGAACATCGAGCGGATCGGCTGGGTCGCCTCGCGCCTCGTGCGCGCGGGTGCGGTCGTCGTCGTCTCGGCGATCTCGCCCTACCGCGAGGCGCGCCGCAAGGCTCGCGCGCTCGTCGAGGAGCACGGCGCCTTCGTCGAGGTTTACGTCGCGACCTCGCTCGCCGAGTGCGAGCGCCGCGACCCGAAGGGGCTCTACGCGAAGGCCCGCTCCGGCGAGATCGCCGAGTTCACGGGCGTGTCCGACCCGTACGAGCCGCCGGAGGGCGCCGAGCTCGAGATCCACACCGAGGGTCGGACGAAAGAGGAGTCGGCCGATCTCGTCATCGCCAAGCTGGAGGAGCTCGGCCTCGTCGGCGCCGAGGTGGTCGCGTGACGGTCCTGCACCCCGCCCTGCCGCACCTGTCCCATCTGGACGAGCTGGAGGCCGAGGCCGTCTACATCATGCGCGAGGTCGCGGCCGAGCTGGAGCGTCCCGTGCTGCTCTTCTCCGGCGGCAAGGACTCGATCGTGCTGCTGCGCCTGGCGGAGAAGGCGTTCCGCCCCGCCAAGTTCCCGTTCCCGGTCATGCACATCGACACGGGGCACAACTTCCCGGAGGTGATCGAGTTCCGCGACCGCCGCGTCGAGGAGCTGGGCGAGAGGCTCATCGTCGCGTCCGTCCAGGAGTCGATCGACAAGGGCCGCGTCGTCGAGCAGACGGGGCCGCGCGCCTCGCGCAACCAGCTCCAGACGACGACCTTGCTGGACGCGATCATCGAGCACGGGTTCGACGCGGCGATCGGCGGCGCCCGCCGCGACGAGGAGCGCGCCCGCGCGAAGGAGCGCATCTTCAGCTTCCGCGACGACTTCGGCCAGTGGAACCCGCGCGCGCAACGCCCCGAGCTCTGGAACCTCTACAACG
>JAWVDX010000311.1:0-5534 GCA_033857015.1 Gaiellaceae bacterium | reverse complement strand
CGCCGGCCCGCAGCGGGATCACGCCGGGGCGCTCGATCACCTCGCGGAGCGCGCGCAGCATCTGCTCCTCGTCGTGACCGGTTCCCGACGGCGCGCCCGCGGTCAGGATCACCTTCACGCTCCCCTTGGAGACATCCGACCCGTTGAACGGCACCTCGTAGCGCAGCGCCGCCTCCTGGATCGCGCTGATGCGCTCGTCGAGCGCCTCGGCGAAGGCGCCAGGGCCGAGCCGGGCCAGCAGCAGGTCGGTGTCCATCAGGTCGACGAAGGCGACCGTGATCGTGCGGTGCTCCGGCTCGCTGCGCGCGAGCAACACATGGGCGCGCGCCGCGATCGGGATGCACCCGGCCACGTCGGCGCCGCGCACCGGGCCGACACTCGGTGCGCCGCCCCGCTCCGCCTCCGGCGGCGCGACGAGCAGCGCCTCGGCGTTCGCAGCGCTCACGCAACGCGGGTCGAGGCGCCGCGCCAGAGTCGCGCTGAGACCGATCTCCCCCGCGTTCGCCCGCGCCTCGATGGTGACGGTCTCCGTCGCGACCGGCCCGACGAGCAGGAGCTCCCGGTGCACGCTCCCTGCCGTGAAGAACTCGAGCTCCCCGGTCGCGATGCCGATCGACATCCGCAGCGTCACGCCTCCCCCGGCCGCGCCGAGCCGGCCGACCCGCTCGAGCGTGCGCTGCATCTCCCACGCGGCGCGGGCGGCGCGCGCCTCGTGGCCGTCGCCGTCGTAGAGCAGGAGCAGCGCGTCGCCGCCCCACTTCAGCAGGCCGGCGCCCCAGTCGTATGCCTCGTCGAGCAGTGCCCGGAAGACGCCGTCGAGCGTGTCGCGGAGCACCTCGGCGCCGATCTTCCCGCGCCGCGCCAGGTGCTCGGTGAGCGCGGTGAAGCCGGAGATGTCGACGAACGCGAGCGATCCCTCCACCGTGCGATACGTGGTCTGCGGCGACTCGCGTAGCCACTCGATCAGGAAGCGCGGCACGTACGGCTTCAGGAGCTCCGCCTGGCCGCCGAACTCGTCCAGGTCGGCGAGTGCCGTCGGGCCTTCGGATGACACGGGACGTCGTCGCTCCACAGGACGAGTATGCAGTTCCGCCGGGCCCGCGAGGCTCCCGTCCGCCTCCTCCGACAGCGGCACCCCGATTCGGTAGAGGATGCCGCGGTGAAGCTGAGTGTCATCGGGTGCTCCCCCGCGTGGCCCAACGCCGGCAGCGCGCACTCCGGGTACCTCGTCGAAGGGGAGGGCCGGCTCCTTCTGGACTGCGGCGCCGGCGTGCTCGCCCGCTTGCGGGAGCGTGAGCCCTGGCCACACATCGACGCGATCGCGATCAGCCATCTGCACTTCGACCACTGGGCCGATCTCGTGCCGTGGGCGACCGGAGCCAGCTTCGGGCCCGGCCGCGACCTTCCCCGGCCGGCGCTGTGGCTGCCCCCGGGCGGCACGGAGCGGATGCGGGCGATCGCGCCAGTCCTCGCCCGCGGCGTGCTCGGCGCCTTCTCTGTGCAGGAGTACGCCGACGCGACGCCGTTCCGCGCGGCCGGGTTCGCCGTGACGCCGCTCCGGGTGCCCCACTACGACGAGCCGACGTTCGGGATGCGCGTGACCGACGGCGAGCGGACGCTCGCCTACTCGGCCGACTCGGCCCCCTCCCCCGCGCTCGCGGAGCTCGCCCGCGCGGCCGACCTCTTCGTCTGCGAGGCGACGCTCGCGCAGCCGGAGCCGGCGATGCGCGGCCATCTGACCGAGCAGGAAGCAGTCGCGGCCCACCGGGAGGCCGGAGCCGGGCGCCTCCTGATCGTCCACCGTCCGGGCGAGCTGCCGCTCGACGAGGCCCAGACGCGGGCCTGGGACGGCTACGAGACGACGGTCTGAGAGCCCGCTAGACGGTTCTCAGAGCCTCCGTCGGCGCGAGCCGGGCCGCGCGGAGCGCCGGGAGCAACCCGGCGATCGCCCCGATGGCGAGCGCGGCGCCGAACCCGCCCGTCCACGCCACGGTGGGCACGACGATGGCCCAGTGCTTCGTCGTGGCGTAGATCGCGGTGGCGAGCGCACCGCCCGCAACCCCGGCCGCGCCGCCGAGGAGCGAGAGCAGCACCGCCTCGGCGAGGAACTGGGCCCGGATGTGCCCCTTGGTGGCTCCGAGCGCGCGCCGCAGCCCGATCTCGGAGCGGCGCTCCAGCACGGAGATGACCATGATGTTCGCGACGCCGACAGCGCCGACGAGCAGGGAGACGGCGCCGAGGCCGAGGAAGAGCCCGTTCAGCGCGCCCTGGGCGGCGGCGCGGGCTTCGAGCGTCGCGGAGGGCTGGCTGACGTCGACCTCGTTCGGCGCCTCCGGGTTGGCGGTCGCCGCGAGGACCGACTGCACCGCGGCGACCTGGCTCGTCTCCGCGCGCACGTAGACGGTGGTCGCGTGGCCGTCGAAGCCGAGGTAGCGCTTCGCGGCGGCGAAGCCGACGAGCGCCGAGGTGTCGATCTCGGGCGCGAGCACCGCCTGCGTGAGGATGCCCGCGACGTAGAACCACTGGCCGCCCAGCCAGATCCGCTCGCCCGGGTAGATGCGGTCGATTCCCAGGCGTTCCGCGGCCGTCGCGCCGAGCACGACGACCGGCTCGCGCGCGGTGGCGGCATTCAGGTAGCGGCCCCGCGCAACGCTCGCGCCGACGGTCGGCAGCAGATCGAGACTCGCGGCCTGGACGCTCAGCGCGTTCGTGTTCACGGAAGGGATGAGGGGTGTGCGAAAGACCGAGGCGCTGGTCGATCCGGTCTCGGAGACCTCCTGGACCGGCCCGACCCGGGCGATCATGGCCGGCGCGGCGAGCGGCAGCGAGGCGGTGTCGCCGAAGAAGCTCTGCCCGTTCGTGACCGTGAGCAGGTTCGTCCCGAGCCGGTCGATCTCGGCAAGCAGTCCCGCCTGGGAGGACGCCGAAAGACCGAGCACGGCGACGATCGCAGCCACGCCGATCGCGATCCCGAGCGCCGAGAGGGTGGCACGCAGCCGGCGCGTACGCACGCCCACGCTGGCGACGCGCGCGAGGTCGGACGGGCGCAGCTTGTGCGGCACGAGCGTCGTGGCGGTGCTCATCGGCGCTCGTTGACGAGCGCGAAGGCGGCGGGTCGCCTGGCGCCGCGAACGGTCGCGACGACGGCGTAGCCGCCCGGCTTGGCGTTCGCCGTGAACGACGGCGCGACCGCGACACCCGAGGCGTTCGTCGCGACGCGGATCCGGCGCCCCCGCCGGCCGAAGTGGCCGCTCGCCCCGCGAGCCGGCGCGGTGAACGTGACGACCGCACCCGGCACGGGGTTGTTGCGCGCGTCCGTCACGGTGACCGCCAGCCGGACGGGGAACCGGGAGCGCGTCAGCGCCGACTCGGTCGCACCGACGCCCGCGGCGATCGTGGCAGGCGTCCCGGCGAGGTTCCGCAGCGAGAAGCGCAGCGGCTCCGTCACGCCCGGAAGCGTCGCCGTCGCGGTGAAGCGACCGGCGACGGTGTTCGCCTGAAGCGGCGGCGAGCTCGCAAGCCCTGCCGCATCCGTCAGCACGGTGGCCTGGGCGGCGGCGCCGACGAAGCTCGCACCCGCCCCGCTCGCGCTCGGCACGAGCGTGAACGTCACGCTTGCGCCCTCGAGGGGCTTGCCTTCCGCGTCGAGGACGCTCGCCTGGAGAGGCCGGCCGTAGCCCGCGCCGACCGTTGCGTCCTGCGCCGCCTCGCCGGTGGCCGCGAGCGTCGTCGTGGTGGCCGTGTTGTGGAGCGAGTAGCCGATCGGCTGGGGAATGTCAGCCGCGGAGGCGGAGGCGGTGAACGGCCCGGCGACGCTGTTCGCGACGAACGGTGGCGAGATCGCCTGGCCGGAGGAGTCCGTGAGCACGGTGGCCTGGGCACCGCCGCCCACGAAGCTGGCGCCGGCGCCGTAGGTGCCCAGGCCGAGCGAGAAGCTGACGCTCACGCCTCGCACGCCCCGTCCCTCCGCGTCGACCACTGTCGCGCGGAGCGGCTCGGCGTAGCGGCCGAGGACGGGGGCCGACTGCTCGGCCAGGCCCGCGGCGACCACGGTCCGCGCCACCCCGCGGGCCGTGTTCGAGAGGTTCAGCTGGACGGTGCCGTAGTCGGACTCGGCGAAGACGCTGTAAGCCCCCGCGCTGTCGTTGGCGGTGAACGGCGGCGCGACGGCGACCCCCTGGGCGTCCGTGCCGACGACGGCCACGTTCGACGCAGTCGTCGCAAACGTGCCGCTCGCACCGCCCGCAGGCGCGACGAAGTCGACCGAGATCCCGCCGAGTAAGCCGGTCAGGGGGCAGCCGTTGCTGTTCGCGAGCCCGACCTGGAAGCTCGTCTGGAACGGCTTCCCAAGCTGCGCGGTCTGCGTGCCGCCGCCCACGATGATCAGCATGTTGGGCCGGTTCGAGGCCGGGCACGCCCTGTGACCGCCGGCGGCCGTGAGCGGAGCGCCCAGGGCAACGCCGGCTGCAAGAGCGACGACGGCCGCGGCGAGCACTCCACGGATGCGCGTCATGACGGGTCAGCCTCCTTCGTGTCGGCGACGATCCGCCCGTCTAGCATCTCGACCTGACGGGGAAGGCGAGCGGCGAGCTCGCGGTCGTGCGTGATCACGACGATCGTCGAGCCCTCGTCGTTCAGTGCGTGCAGGAGCTCGAGGATCGTCGCGCCGGTTGCCGAGTCGAGGTTGCCGGTCGGCTCGTCGGCGAGCACGATCGCGGGCCGCCCGACGAGGGCGCGCGCGATCGCGACCCGCTGCCGCTCGCCCCCGGAGAGTTGCGTCGGCCGGTGGGCGGCCCGGCTCGTGAGCCCGACGCGCTCCAGCGCCTCGGCCGCGAGCACGCGGCGCGTCGCAGCGCCCACGCCTGCGTACAGCTGCCCGTCCGCCACGTTCTCGAGCGCGGTCGCATGCTCCGCGAGGAAGAACTGCTGGAACACGAACCCGATCCGCGTCGCCCGGAGCGCCGCGAGCTCGCGGTCGGACAGGCGCGCGCAGTCGAGTCCCGTGATCCGGACGACCCCCGCGCTCGGGCGATCGAGCGTGCCCATGAGGTGGAGCAGCGTCGACTTTCCCGACCCGGACGGGCCGACGATCGCGACCAGCTCGCCCTCCCGGACGCTGAAGGTCACGCCGCTCAGCGCCGCGACGGGCGGCTCCGTCCCGTACGTCTTCGTCACGTGCTCGAGCTCGAGGACGGCGCTCATCCGGCAGGCACCACGATCTTCTGGCCGGCGGTGACAGTTGTGTCTGTGACCTCGACGAGCCCCTCGGCATCGTCGAACAGCCCGAGGCTGACGGCGACGAGCTGGCGGGCTCCTGCGTCGTCGACGGTCTCGACGGCGTAGCCGCCGCCCGCGAGAGCGAGGAGCGCGTTGACCGGGACGACGAGCGCGTTCTCGACGCTCGCGGTGGTGATCGAGACCTGGACGGGCGCCTGGTCGAGCCTCCCGGTGGCTGCCGGATGCGTCGGCGTGACGAGAACCTCGACGGTGGGCGTCGAGCTCTGGCCGTTGTCGCTCGACGGGCTCGTCGCGAC
>JAWVDX010000310.1:0-8504 GCA_033857015.1 Gaiellaceae bacterium | reverse complement strand
AGCCCTTCGCCGGCACGGCGCGCAGCGTGACCGCGGTGCCGCTCCGGAAGCTCTGGATGCAGGTGGTGCGGCACTTCTTCCCGTTGGGATAGACCACCGCGCCGCGCCCGCTGACGTCGATCGAGAGCAGGAAGCGATCGCCCGAGGAGAAGGAGGCAGTCGCGCGGGCCTCCGCCGCGCCGGCCTTGAAGCTGCAGGTGGCGCGCGTCTTGCTCGAACAAGGGGCGGCCACGTCCCAGCTCCCGAACGCGAACCCGGCGTCTGCGACGGCCTTCAGCGCGATCTGCGCGCCACGCCGCACGACGGTTCTGCAGCTCGTGTCGCCGCGCGCGCTCTTGCAGGTCAGCGTCTGCCCGGAGAAGACCGCGCTCACCTGGCCGGTGCCCTCGCCGCCCGTGTCCAGCGTCAGCCGGCTCGTCGCCGGAGGCGCCTTGGCGGTGCAGCCGCCGTCGGCGTTGCTCCACTCCTGGGTGAACGTGTAGGTCGTGCTCCCGAGCGCCTGCGCGACCGTGGGGTCGTCCTGGCAGAGGTCGGCGATCTCCTGGCCGGTGTTGTCCGTGTACCAGCCGCCGCCGTCGGGGTCGGTGATCGTCTCGATGTGCTCGTGCGCGAGCGCCTCGATTCGCGCCGGCGTGAAGGAGGGGTGAACCGCGTACGGGAGGCCCTCCGGGGTGATGCTGTGGTACGCCGCGAAGTCCCGGTACGAGCAGGAGACGGCGCGCTCGCCGCAGTTCGCGACCCCGGGCGGCGTGAGGACGAAGAAGACGGCGTTCTGGCCCGGCGAGATGCCGCGCAGCGCGGCTGCGTGCTGCACGAGCGCGACGAGGGTGTGCTGGAGGACGCAGAGCGTGATCGGGGCGTCAGGCTCGATCCTCGGCGTGACCGAGCACGCGTTGGCCGGGGCCGGGTCGGTGAGGACGATCGCGCCGCCGAAGGTCGACTGCGTCGTGATCGGGCCTGCGTCGCCGAAGTACTGCGTGATCACGGAGTACGGGGTCGACAGGCTCCCGCTCGCGGCAGCGATGTCCTGGAAGTACTTGGTGACCTCGGCCTGGTAGGCGGCGGTCATCGGGTACCCGGGCGGCGTCCAGAAGATCGGGTAGGTCGTGCTGTCGTGGAGCACCGCGCCGCCGTGATAGGTCAGCGGCGTGCCGTCGCCGGCCTGCACGCGCTGCGCCGTCCCGGGCACGCGCAGGAGCCCCATCGGACGGGCCAGCGCCTTCGTTCCCGCCTCCGCGCGCGACCCGACCGCGCCGCCGAGGAGCACGGCAAGCAGGAGCAACGCAGCCGCTGCCGCGGCGAGTCGAATGGCGTGGCGCAAGAGTTCTCCTCGGGGTGAGCGAGCCGTACGGCCTGTATACAGCGTGGCATCCCGGCTGGAAGCGGTCAACTCGGTCCTCGGTCGATGGCGGCGTCATTGTGCCTTTGGAATCTCATCGGCTGCGGTACGCGGCTGCTGGAGCGGCGGTTTGGGGCCCCCTTCGATTACGCTCAGCCGGTGCCGGACGAGACCACGCGGGCCAAGCTGGAGCGCCTGCGCGCGCTGCGCGACGAGGTCGCCGCGGGCGGGACGGAGCAGGCGGTCGAGCGCCAGCGCGCGGCCGGCAAGCTCCTGGCGCGCGAGCGCCTCGAGCTCCTGCTCGATCCGGGCTCGTTCGTCGAGCTCGACCGCTTCGTCCGCCACCGGGAGCCGAGCGTCGAGCGCCGGCCCTACGGCGACGCGGTCGTCACCGGCTACGGCACCGTGTTCGGGCGCAAGGTCTTCGTGTTCTCGCAGGACTTCACCGTCTTCGGCGGCAGCCTCTCCGAGGTCTTCGCGGAGAAGGTCTGCAAGGTCATGGACATGGCTCTCAAGTACGGCTGCCCCGTGGTGGGGATCAACGACTCGGGTGGCGCGCGGATCCAGGAAGGCGTGGTGTCCCTGGCGGGCTACGCGGAGATCTTCTGGCGCAACGTCCAGGCGTCCGGCGTGATCCCGCAGCTCAGCCTCGTGATGGGGCCGTGCGCGGGCGGCGCGGTGTACTCGCCGGCGATCACCGACTTCGTCTTCATGGTCGAGGGCAGCTCGACGATGTTCATCACGGGGCCCGACGTCGTGCGCGGCGTCACCGGCGAGGAGGTCAGCTTCGAGGAGCTCGGCGGCGCCTCGGTGCACGGAGGCCGGTCTGGAGTTGCGCACGTGGTCTCGCCGGACGAGCAGGCCTGCCTCGAGGACGCGCGCTACCTGCTCTCGTTCCTGCCCCAGTCGAACCGCGAGGCGCCACCGTTCGCGGCAGCATCTGACCCGTCCGACCGGGAGGAGACCGAGCTGGACACGATCGTCCCGGACGAGTCCTCGAAGCCCTACGACATGAAGCGCGTCATCGAGCTGGTCGTCGACGGCGGCGACTTCTTCGAGGTGCAGGAGCGCTTCGCCGAGAACATCGTCTGCGGGCTGGCCCGCCTCGGCGGCCACGTCGTCGGCGTCGTCGCCAACCAGCCGCGCGCGCTCGCCGGGGTGCTCGACATCGACGCCTCGGTCAAGGCGGCGCGGTTCGTGAGGACGTGTGACGCCTTCGGGATCCCGCTCCTCACCTTCGTCGACGTCCCCGGCTTCCTGCCCGGCACGAGCCAGGAGTGGGGCGGCGTGATCCGCCACGGCGCCAAGCTCTTGTACGCCTACGCCGAGGCGACGGTGCCCAAACTGGCCGTCATCACCCGCAAGGCGTACGGCGGGGCGTACGACGTCATGAGCTCGAAGCACATCCGCGCCGACTTCAACCTCGCCTGGCCGACCGCGGAGATCGCCGTGATGGGGCCGGAGGGCGCCGTCAACATCATCGCCCGCAAGGAGATCGAGAGCGCTGCCGACCCCCAGGCCCGCCGCGCCGAGCTCTCGGAGGACTACCGCGAGCGCTTCGCCAACCCGTACGTCGCGGCCGAGCGAGGCTACGTCGACGACGTCATCGAGCCCCGCCGCACTCGCCGGGTGCTCATCGACGCGCTCGAGACGGCCCTGACGAAGCAGGAGCCGCGCCCCGCGCGCAAGCACGGCAACATTCCGCTCTAGCGGCGGCGCGGCTCCTCGATTACTGATGCATGGGCGCCGGTGTGTCAGGCGTGTGGAGCAGGCTCTCGACGCCCTGCACGCCCTGGATCTCGCGCGTGCGGTGGAGCAGGTCGGCGATCAGCTCCTCGCTCGGCAGCTCGCCGCGCAGCGTGACGATGCCGCCGGCGACGCTGACGTTCACCAGCCCCTTCGGCGCGTCCTCGGCCCGGAAGAGCTGCGTCTCGACCTTGCGCGCGAGCGTCGTGTCGTCGTAGCTCTTCGGCTGCTCGGTGCGGTGGCGCAGCTTGGTGACGGCCAGCCTGACCCGCCGCACGGCGTCCATCCGCGGGGCCAGTAATGCGGCGCCGGCGCCGACGACGGCGGCCAGCCCGAGTCGTTTCAACATCCTCATGACGGCTCCCCTCGTTTCGATGGAGCCTTGCCGATCCCGCCTCGCCTAAACGCGGGTCAGGTCAGGTCGCCCGCGTGGTTCGGCACGGAGATCAGCCCCAGCTCGAGCGCGAGGGCGTGCACCACGTGTGAGTCGAACTGCGTCCCGGCACGCGCCTCGAACTCGACCAGCGCCGCCTTTGGCTCGACCGCCTCGCGATAGGTGCGCTCGCTCGTCATCGAGTCCCAGGCATCGCAGGCGAAGATGATGCGCGCACCAAGGGGGATCGCCTCCCCGGCGAGGCCGGCGGGATACCCGGCGCCGTCCCAGCGCTCGTGGTGGTGCAGCACCCACTCGGCGACCGGACCGATGCCGAGGCTCTCGAGCATGCGGAACCCGATCTGCGGGTGCCGCTCGAGGATGATCCGCTCCGACTCGGAGATGGGCCCCGTCTTGCGCAGGATCTCCTCGGGTATCGCCAGCTTCCCGACGTCGTGCAGGTGGCCGGCGAGGCGCAGCAGCTCGATCTCGTCGGCCGCGCAGCCCATGCGCGCCCCGATCCTGGCCGCGAGGTCGCCGACCCGCTGGGAGTGCGCGCCCGCATGGGCGTCGCGGGCGTCGACCGCCTCGGCGAGGCTGGCCGCTGCGCGCAGGCGGGCCGAGAGGTCCGGGTCGGCCGCGAGCCGCTCCAGCTGAGCGATGCGAAGCGCATCCGGCCGGTACACCCGCACACGGTTCTTGCCGTGGCCCTTGGCCCAGTAGAGGGCGCTGTCGGTCAGGCGCAGCAGGTCGTCACGGGAGACGCCGTCCGCGGGAAAGACCGCGACGCCGCAGCTCGCCCGGGTCTGCGGCAGATCCTCGACCTTGAGGCCGTTGATCCGCTCGATGATCGACTCGGCGATCACGACCGCGCCCTCCTCGCCCAGCCCGGGCAGGAGCACCGCGAACTCGTCGCCGCCGAGGCGGAATGCCTCTCCGCCGTGCCGCAGCCGGGTCGCGACGCCCGCGAGCACCTGGTCGCCGGAGGGGTGGCCGAACGAGTCGTTGATCTCCTTGAAGTTGTCCAGGTCGACCATGCAGAGCGCGAGCTGGGAGCCCGTCTCCTCGGCGACCGTCAGCTCCCGTTGCAGGCGCTCGTGGAAGTGGCGATGGTTGCCGAGGCCGGTGAGCGGATCGGTCAGCGCGAGGCGCATCGCGTTCAGTGCGTGATGGGTCGAGCGCTGGTAGAGCGCGAGCGCGAAGAGCGGCCCCGCGAGCGCGATCGAGAGGTACGGCGAGCGCTGCCAGAGGACGACCAGCATCAGCGCGGTCGAGCCCATCAGCGTGAATGGCACGACCGACCAGGCGATGCTCTCCCGGAGCAGGTGCATGAACGACTCGCGGGTCGTCGAGGCCAGGATCGCCGCGATGAGCAGCACGTTGACGCCGTACTGGCCGATCCCGGCGAGCAGGATCTGCATCAGGATCCCGCGGATCCCCATGTCGTGGGTCGAGCCCGCCAGCGTGCCGCCCGCCCCGGCGGCACAGACGAAGACGCAGACGTTGTAGCCGACCCGCAGCGGCGGCCGGCCCGTGACGATCTGGAGCGCCGCGGCCACCGCCGCCACGAGCACGGCCGGCGCCCAGCCGAAGAGCACGACGGTGCCGACGATGAGCACCGCGCTCAGCGAGATGCCGCGCGTGTCGACGCCCTCGATCGGGACGGGATAGTGCTCCGCGATCGCCGCCGCCAGGGCGAGCGCGAGCACGCTGATCAGCACGCGCTGATCCGGGCTCGAGCGGACGAAGCTGACGGTCGCGGCCACGAGCACGACCGGCGCGGCGATCACCGCGCTGCCGACCAGCACCGTGACGGGCGGGTTGGCCCGCTCCATGCGGTCGCGCAGCTCTACGAGCACGGGCGCTCACGGGGGTGGCGGGGGGACAACATTCGGAGTGGGGGCCTCTCCTAGCCGCGAAACCAGACTCTCGGATTGTGGCCCCTTGCGGCCATTTCTCCAAGCCTCGAACGAGGGTCTGGCTCTAACTCGTCGGCGCAGCGGGCACGACGAGCCCCGCCTCGGCGAGCGGGCGCCGGGCCCAGGCGAAGCGCTGCGCGTACCAGCCGCTGATCTGTGCGAGCGCGACGCCGTAGCCGGAGGAGTGGATGAACCAGCCGCCCCCGAGGTAGATCCCCATGTGGTCGACCTGCGCCGGCTTCGAGAGCGGGCCTGCGGCACCGAAGAAGATCACGTCGGCCGGCTGGAGATCCGCGAGCGCGACCCGCTTCGCCTTGCCGACCTCGCGGGCCATGTCGTAGGTCGTGCGCCCGCGCAGCGTCGCGGCGAGCGTGCCCTCGTCCGCGTATGCGTGCAGCTTGTAGACCTGCCAGACGAAGCCGGAGCAGTCGAAGCCGCCGCGCGCCTGGTGGCCGAACGGCGCCTCGGCGCCGGGGCTCGTCCCGCCCCACACGTACGGGTAGCCGATGAGGTTGACCGCGGTCTGCAGGATGCGCTGCTGCCAGGGATCGAGCACCGGCAAGGCGATCGCCTTCGAGGCCTCCTCGACGGAGGAGAGCTCGGAGCCGCGAAACGCGAGGATCTGCGCGACCGAGTAGGCGGTCTCCGCGCGGGTGATCGCATCCTGCGGGCGGAGCTCGAGGTAGTCCTGCGCGGCCGGGTGGTTCGTGCGCAGGCCGAGGAGGCGCGCGACGACCTCCGTGCCGAAGCGCGCGGGCGGGCGCAGGCCCGCGGCGCGGGTGGCCCGGGCGAAGCGGGTGCCCGCCGCACCGGCGCCGAGCGTGCGGACGAGCGAGGTGTCCAGCCGGGCCAGCGTGATCGGCGCGCCGGAGGCTGCGGGTGCGGGCGTGGTTGCCGTCGTGGTCGTCGCCGGGTCGGTCGTCGTCGTGGCTGTTGCGGTCGTGTCCGGCGGGAGCGTCTCCGTGACCGTCGTGGTCGTGGTCTCCACGGGGGCAAGGGCCGGGAGGAGCTGCGCCAGCTCGGGGCCGAGCAGCGCGTCGTTGGGCCGGAACGTCGCCACGGTCGGCGCCATCAGCCCGCCGGCGACCACCCGCTCGATCTGCGGCTGCGCCCACGAGCGGCTCTGCCCCTCGGCGCGCGTGACGGCGAGCAGCGCGCCGAGCATGGCGAGGACGAGCGCCTGGCTCCGGATTCCCCTCATGCAAGCCACCATCGGCAGCCCGCACGCAGGCCTTGATCGTCCAGAGGAGGCACGACCCTCTGAGTTCGAGGGCGGGACGGCTCGTCCTACGCCGCTTGCCCGCGCAGGAGGCGCGGGGCGATGCGTGCGTAGTCGAGCCCGGAGATCCAGGTGAGCGCGAGCGCGACCATGCCGAACCACCAGGCGACGTCGTGCGACCATGCGCCTCCCGCGGCGAGCCCGCCGACCGCGGCTGCGGTCGCCTGCGCCCAGGTCTTCAGCTTCCCGAGGTCGCGCGCGTGCATGACGACCCCGCGCTCGATCGCCGCCAGGCGCAGGCCCGAGACGAGGAACTCGCGCGCGACGATCGCGGCGACCATCCAGCCCGGGAAGACGCGCTGGTCGATGAGGACGATCAGCACCGAGAGGACGAGCACCTTGTCCGCAACGGGGTCGAGCAGCGAGCCGAGCGCCGAGGTGCGGCCCCGCCAGCGCGCGATGCGCCCGTCGAAGAAGTCCGTGACCATCGCCGCGAGGAAGAGCCCGGTGGCCCAGTAGTCGTGATTCGGGAACTTCCAGACGAAGAGCCCGACGACGAAAGGCACGGAGACCGCCCGCGCGACGGTGAGCTGGTCGGCGAAGCTCATCGTCGGGAGAATACGCTGCCGGAGCCGTGCCCACCTTCTCCAGAGTGCTGGTTGCGAACCGCGGCGAGATCGCGATCCGTGTCTTCCGCGCGCTGCGCGAGCTGGGGATCGCGAGCGTCGCCGTCTACTCGGAGGCGGATCGCGACGCGCTGCACGTGCGAGCCGCGGACGAGGCGTTTGTCCTCGCCGGGGGCTACCTCGATGTGGCGGGGCTGCTCGACGTGGCGGCCCGGTCGGGCGCCGGGGCGGTGCACCCGGGCTACGGGTTCCTCGCGGAAAATGCGGCGTTCGCACGTGCCTGTGACGGGGCCGGGCTCGTGTTCGTCGGCCCGCCGCCGGAGGCGATCGAGGCGATGGGCTCGAAGCTGGCGGCCCGCGAGCGGATGCGCGCGGCCGGCGTGCCCGTGGTGCCCGGGAGCGCCGAGCCGGTCACCACGGCGGAGGAGGTGCTGCGCCTCGGCGAGGAGCTCGGCTATCCGCTCGCGATCAAGGCGTCGGCGGGTGGCGGCGGCAAGGGCTTGAAGGTCGTCGCGGTGGCGGACGAGGTCGAGCGCGCGCTCGCCTCGGCGGTGCGCGAAGGGGAGTCGTACTTCGCTGATCCCGCGGTCTATGTCGAGCGCTACCTCGACGACCCGCGCCACGTCGAGGTGCAGATCCTGGCGGACGCGCACGGGAACGTGATCCATCTGGGCGAGCGCGACTGCACCATCCAGCGCCGCCACCAGAAGCTGGTCGAGGAGACGCCGTCGCCGGCAGTGGACGCGGAGCTGCGCGAACGGATCGGCGCGCTCGCGGTCGAGGCCGCGCGCGCCGTCGGCTACCGCTCCGCCGGCACGATCGAGGGCCTGTTGACCGTGGACGGGGAGTACTTCTTCCTCGAGATGAACACGCGGATCCAGGTGGAGCACACGGTGACCGAGCTCGTGACGGGCCTCGACCTCGTGCGGGAGCAGCTGCTGATCGCCTCCGGCGAGCCGCTGTCGGTGCGCCAGGAGGACATCGTCCTGCGCGGTCACGCCATCGAATGCCGCATCAACGCTGAGGATGTCGGCGCCGGCTTCCGGCCGGGGCCGGGGCGGATCGGCCGCTACCGCGAGCCGGGCGGGCCCGGCGTGCGCGTCGACTCGGGCGTTGCGGCCGGCTCGGCGGTGTCCGAGCTGTACGACCCGCTGATCGCGAAGCTCTGCGTCGTCGACGTCGACCGCGAGACGGCGCGCAAGCGGATGCTGCGCGCGCTGGCCGAGTACGTCGTCGAGGGCGTACCGACGCTCGTGGGCTTCCACCGGGCGCTGCTCGAGAC
>JAWVDX010000309.1:0-2537 GCA_033857015.1 Gaiellaceae bacterium | reverse complement strand
TCCTCGGCTTCTGGGGGAGCCAGGCGATCCTCAACCGCCACCACATCCTGCAGATCTCGTTCTCGGCCCCGGGCGTCGCGCGCGCCGTGATCGGTGCCGCGCTCTACCTGACGGTCATCGGCGTGTTCGCGCTCGCGCTGGGCGCGATCATCCGCAGCACCGCCGGCGGAATCTCTGCCTTCGCGGGGATCCTCTTCGTGCTGCCACCGTTGATGAGCGTGCTGCCGGCGAGCTGGAACGACGCGATCTCGCCGTACCTGCCGAGCAACGCAGGGCGCGCGATCCTCTCGATCAGCCAGGACTCGGGGAGCCTCGCTCCGTGGACGGGTCTGGGGCTCTTCGCCGCATACGCGTTGGTCGGGATCGCGATCGCCGCGTTCCTGCTCGTGCGCCGAGACGCCTAGCGCAGAAACGCCTCGAGCGCGGCCGCCTCGCCGGCGAGCTCGCGTTGCGCCGGCTTCGACAGCGGGGCGAAAGGCTCGAGGACGACCTTGCCGCGCTCGAGCCGCCAGCGGCCGCCGACGAAGCCGTCCACGAGGAAGCACTGGTAGTCCGCGCCGCCGACGAGCGACATCGCCTGGCGATAGGCGGGCGGGATGATCCGTGCGCGGTCGGCGTGGGCGAGGATCACGTTGTCCCAGCGCGGGAGGAGCCGGGCCGGGGCAGGCGTCTCGGCCGCGGGCAGCGGCGCGCCGGGCAGGTCGAGGAGCTCGCGGCCCCGCTCGTCGGCGTAGCGCTCGAAGGGCTCCGCGGCGGCGACCGCCAGGCGGACGTCGCGTATGCGCAGCCCCGCCCAGGCGCCGATGTCCGCGACGGTCGCCGGCCCGAACGCGGCGAGGTAGCGGCGCACGAGCTCGGCGCGGGCCGCCGCGGGGTCGGGCGCGGGCGCCTCGTCGAGGGCGACGAAGCACGGGCGCTTCCCCTTCCAGAGCCCTGTCTCTGGCGCATGGACAATGTCGGCGCAGGCGCGGAGCGCGTACCAGTGCAGCGGCGCCTCCTCGAAGCCGTGCGTCGTGGCGAACCAGCTCATCAGCTCGGCGCGGGTGCGGGGCGTCGTGCCGACGAAGGCGCGCGTCCGCGTCGCGAACCGCCGGCCGAGCGCCAGCGCGCCGGGCGGCAGCGGCGAGGCGTCGTCGCCGTAGAGGGCCGCACTCATGAGCCGGTAGTCCGCCAACGTCACGAGGTGGATCGTGTTGCGCATCAGCACCGCGCGCACCGCCGCACGGGAGAGGAGCGCCTCCTCGAGCTCGGCGCGCTCGAACCCGGCGAGCCGCGCCCGGAAGCCGATGTACGGCGCCTTGCTCTCCTGCGCCTGCAGGCCTGCAAGCCGCTCGAGAGCAGCGCCGACCGCGAGCGGCTCGCGCGCGAGCAGCAGCTGGCGCGCGAGCGTGGCCCGGTTCAGCTCTCGAAGCGTCAGCGTCCGCACTGCGGGAACGCTAGCCTCCGGCCATGGAGCTCGGGCCGCCTCCGGCGCTCGCGGAACGGATCTTCGCGCCGCTCGGCCCGACGTACGCCCGCTGGGGACGGATCCTCTCCTTCGGACAGGATCCGCGCTGGCGCCGCTATCTCGTCGCGCGTCTCTCCGAACCGGCGGGCGCCCACGTCCTCGACGTCGCGACCGGCACGGGCCTCGTCGCCTCGGAGCTCCTGCGGCGCGGCTACCGCGTCACCGGCGTCGACCAGAGCGCCGGCATGCTCGCTACCGCCCGCGCGCGGCTGGGCGACGCGATCGAGCTGCAGGAGGCGCGCGCCGAGGCGCTGCCCTTCGCGGACGCCAGCTTCGACGCGCTGACCGTCACCTACCTGCTGCGCTACGTCGACGACCCGGCGGCGACGCTCGCCGAGCTGGCGCGCGTCGTCCGCCCCGGCGGCACGATCGCAATGCTCGAGTTCGGCCTCCCACGAGGCGTGGCCCGTCCTCTTTGGGAGCTCTACGTGCGCGCCGGCCTGCCGCTCGCGGGACGGCTCATCTCGCCGGACTGGCACGACGTGGGGCGGATCCTGGGGCCGAGCATCCGCTCGTTCCACCGCGCCTGGCCGCCGGAGCGCCTCGAACCGGTCTGGCGCGCCGCCGGTATCGAGGACGTGGACTCGCAACGCCTCAGCCTCGGCGGCGGCCTCGTGATGTGGGGCACGCGAGCGTGAGCGCGCAGCCGCGTCCCGCGTTCTACGCGCTCGACCGCGGCGGCTGGCGCGACTACGTGACGGTGCTGCACCTCCCCTACACCGCCTGGCACCTGAGCTACGTGGCGCTCGGCGCCGCCGCCGCCTCGACGATTCACGTTGACCGCCTGCTGGCCGCGCTTGGCGCCTTCTTCCTGGGCGTCGGGGTGTGCGCGCACGCGCTTGACGAGCTCCACGATCGCCCGCTCGGCACTCGCCTCTCCGACCGCGCCCTGATCGTGGTTGCCGCAGTGGGGCTCGCGGGCGCGGTGGGCATTGGCGTGGCGGGTCTCTTCATCGTCTCGCCGTCGCTTGCGCCGCTGGTACTCGCCGGCGCCTTCATCCTCGTCGCCTACAACCTCGAGCTGTTCGGC
>JAWVDX010000308.1:0-4183 GCA_033857015.1 Gaiellaceae bacterium | reverse complement strand
CGGTCGGACGGCGGGACGTGCGCGACGCGGGAAAGATCGAGGCCGGGCGGGATCACCTCGGCGTCGGGGACCCAGCGGATCGCGTCGTAGGAGCCGACGATCTGCGCGTCCGCGCGCTTGCCGTAGGCGAGCTGCTCCGGGGTCTTGCCGCGGATGTCCGAGCCGAGGAAGTGGTAGACGGACTTCTTGCGGAGCGCGCGCAAAATGGGGAATTGCAGGGACTTCGGCACGAGCGTGAGGCCGAAGTAGAAGTGGAACACGTCAGTGCGCGGGAGCAGGTCGAGGAGGGCGCGCCACTGGGTCGCCTGCTGGCGGAGCAGGCCGGAGGCGGGGCGGTCGAGCGACACGTCCGCGTTCGGGTGGAGCTTCATCCGGTTGAAGACGACGAGCTGCGCGTCGACGCCTTTGCGGCGGAGCGCGAGGACGTTCTGCCAGGGGATCCCCGCGATGTTCACGGGGCAGTGGACGACGCGGAGCGGGCGGTCCGCCTTTGCGCTCCGCTCCGTCACGGAACTGGTGCGAAGTCGGTGCAGGTTCGTGCGGATTCCGGCACTACCCTCGCCCGTAACGCCCCTTCGCCCCATGGGTGGGTGGGGGTTAGGGATGGGGAAGCGCCGCAGCCCCGGAGCCTCGCCTCAACCGGCGCGCTCATTCGTCCCATTCGACCTGGTCGAAGTACCGCAATGCCCGTCGAGTCGCCCGCACCCGTGGGGCCAGCGCCCCCACCTCGTCGTCCGAGAGCTCGCCGAGCGCGTGCTTGACGCCGAGGTACGGCAGGTTCAGATCCTCCTGGTAGACGATCGTCGAGATCCGCGGGTTGATCTCGATCACGCACTCGCCGACGAGCTGGATGTTGAAGAAGTGGCTGATCCGCAGCTCGCGGACGAGCGCCCGCGCCGTGTCCATCAGGCCCGGGTCGTCGAGCGTCTCGAAGTACATCGCGAGGCCGGCGCGCATCGCCTCGCGCGTCTTCGGGTGACCCAGCAGGAGCTCCCCGTCGCGCGCGAAGCCGTCGATTGTGCGCTCCTTGCCGGTGGCGAGCTCCATCACGAGGAGCTCCGGCCCGCCGTCCTCCGGGAGCAGCTCGACGAGCTCCTCGAGCTGCATCGCCATCGAGACTCCGGGCCGGTTCTCGAGCAGCTGCGTCCGGCGGTCGGCGCTCGCCGAGAGCACGCGGAAGCCGCGCGACCCGGAGGAGAACACCGGCTTCATGCACACGTCCAGATCGGGGTAGCCGAGCTCGCGCGCGGCTGCGGCCGCCGCCGGCCCGCCCTGGACGCGCCGCCATCTCGGCCCGCGGATCCCGAGGCGATCGAGCAGCGCATACGTCTCGGCCTTGTCGTTCGACCGCTGGATCGTGTCCACGCTGGACACCATCACGACGACCTCGCCGAAGCGGTCGTGCGCCCGCGCGAGCCCCTCGAGGTCGAACGAGGATTGGGGCAGGATCGCATCGACGCCCTCGGCCCGGCACACCTCCAGCATTGCGTCCGCGAAGGTCGGGTCGGCACCACCCGGGACGAGGTGGAACGCATCGCAGAGGTGCCGCCCGATCGCCCTCTCGGACATGTCCGTCCCGACGAGGCGCACCTCGCGCTCCCCGTTCTCGCGCAGCCCGCGCAGGAGCGCGGCGGTGCCCGGCGCCCCGCAGGCGGAGACGAGGATGGTCAGCGGCCTCAGCTGAGCCATGCCTCGACGTCCTTCCGATGCTCGTCGAGCCAGCGCTGCTTCGCGACGAGGTAGCGGTCGCCGTCGCGATCCCACAGCTCGGCCCAACCGGGACGGCGCTCGTCGCGGCCCCACTGGTGATAGAGCGCGAAGCCGCGCTCGTTCGCCGCCTGCACGGCCGCGAGCAGCCCGGCGCGCTCGTCGAGGGCGTAGCCGTCACAGAGGGCGCGCAGCCGCTGGGAGCGCCGCTCCAGCGGCAGGCCCCAGGCCGCGGCGGTGCGATCGTCGCGCAGCGGCACCCAGAAGTTCGCCGCGGACGCGAGATCGTCGAGCCGGGAGCCGGGCGCCGCGAGATCCCAGTCGATGAGCGCGCACGGCTCGCCCGCGCGAAAGATCACGTTCGGCCAGAAGAGATCCCCGTGGCAGATGACGTCGCCCTCGAGCGGTGCGCCAGGCGCGCGCTGCCAGGCCGCGTCCTCGGGCGCCGCGAACCCGGCCTGCGCGTCGTGCATGCGGCGGAGCAGCCGCCCGATCCCGGCCACCGCCCCGTCGGTAGCGGGCACGGGAGCCAGCGCCGCGTCACCTGCGACGAAGGAGAGGATCTCCCGCCCCTCGTCGTCGATGCCGAGCGCGCGCGGCGCGCCGTCGAAGCCGACCGCCTCGAAGTGCCGCAGGAGCGCGTGCACCGCAGGCGTCCACGGGCCCGTCGGCCGGCGCACCGTGGCGCCTTCCCGCACGACGAGGTTCAGGTCGCCCCCGGCCAGCGCCTCGCTCACGAGAGGTCGATCCGATCCTCGGCGAGGCGCTCCCAGTCGCGCTCCCGCTCGTGCTCGAGCATCGCGGCCATGGACTCGCGCATCGTCGCGCCCTCGTAGGCCCAGAGCTCCGGGTGGACGAGCAGCTGCAGCCACTCGAACCGCCCCTCCGCGAGCTCCTGGTGCGGGCAGCCGTTGCGCCAGTTGTGATTCGAGTCGGAGCGATAGTGCTCGGGCGAGAAGTGCGGCTCCGCCATCACGTTCACGAGCCCGCCGACCGGCTCGAACATGTAGCCCGGATCCGGGTTGTGCCACGCCATCGCGCGGTCGAAGCGCACGTCGTGCTCGGCGCGCGGGTAGACCGCGTGGAGGCCGACGGAGTGCCCGAGCTCGCGCAGGTGCACGCAGGCCCACTCGCCCTCGGCGGAGAGCAGGTTGTAGAAGACGCTCTGCGTCATGAGGAAGTAGGTCGCGCGCACTCCGAGCCGCGCCTCCAGCTCCGCCATGTCGATCGCGGCGTCGAGCGAGAGGTCGACGTCGTGGCGGAGGAAGAGGTCACCCGGCTCCGGCGCCTTGTCGAAGTGGGAGAAGCGGTAGTCGCCGGCCTGCGCGGCGCGCAGGATCTCCTCGTAGTGGCGCAGCGAGAAGTCGCAGGTCATGTGCGGGCCAGAACCCACTGGAAGGTCGTGTCGCCCTCGGGCTCCTGCGTCGTCTCGAGCGCGTCGAGGAGGAGCTCGAACCCTGCCTCCGCGAGCAAGCGGCGGTTCGTCTCCGGCGGCCAGGAGCTGAAGTACATCGGAGTGCCGCCGACCCAGTCCTCGACGGTGCCCGGGTTCTCGTGGATGCCCATGTTCGCGAGGAAGAGGCCACCGGGAGCGAGCCACTCCGCGACGAGCCGGTAGACCGTTGCGTGACGCTCGCGCGGGACATGGCCGAGGACGTAGAAGCTCGCGACGGCGGCGAACGAGGCCGGCGGAAGCTCGAGCGAGGTCAGGTCGCCCTGGAGGAGCGTCGCCGCGGGCACGCGCTCGGCGGAGCGCCGCAGTTGCTCTCGCGAGAGATCGGTGCCCGTGACGTCGAAGCGCTCGGCGAGGCGGGCAAGGGTCGATCCCGCTCCGCAGCCGAGCTCGAGAACGGCCGCATCGTTCGGGAGTCGCGCCGTCAGCTCCGCGAGATAGCGCTGCTTCGGGCCCACGTTCGCCGTGCTCCACGTCTCGAACTCCTCCGCGATCGCGTCGTAGCCGCGCTCCACGATTGCGATCGGATCCGTCACGCCGTCACCTCCACCGGCTCGACGTGGACGTCGATGAGCCGCGACGCAGCCTCGGCGCGGCGCAGCGCGTCCGCGCCTGTCGCGCCGGTGGCGATCACGAAGCCGCGCCGGTCTCCATCGCGTTGCACGGGGCGGATCGTCTCACCTGGCTCGATGTAGGTCTCCACGTGGACGACCCCGGGAGCCGCGCGCGCCACGTCGAGCGGCCCGACCGCGCGCACCCGTCCGACCGGCAGCGCCCCCGGCGACGCGGTCAGGAAGCTGATCGCGAGCGGCTGCTCGAAGCGGGGACGGACGAGCGAGGGCGGGATCGTCTCCCCGAGCGCGAGTCGCGTCTGGAGCTCCACCATGTCGATCCCTGCGCCGAGCTCGGCGACCGCCGCCATCTGCCCGCCGGGGATCCGCGCCGCCAGCTCGACGACCCGGATCACGCCGTCGTCGCAGACGAGCAGCTGCGGGTAGGCGATCGCGTTCTCGAGGCCGAGCG
>JAWVDX010000307.1:0-3797 GCA_033857015.1 Gaiellaceae bacterium | reverse complement strand
CCGCGGAGGTCGTTCCCTTCCCCGTCGCGGAGGCGCTCGTCGAGGACCGGCCTGTCCTCGTCCTCGACCACGGCGGGCAGTACTCGCAGCTGATCGCGCGGCGCGTGCGCGAGGCGCGGGTCTACTCGGAGCTCGTCTCGCACAAGCTCACCGCCGACCAGGCGCGGGCGCGCAACCCGCGCGCGCTCGTCCTCTCCGGCGGGCCCGCCTCGGTGGACGCGGAGAACGCGCCGAAGATCGATCCGCGGCTCTTCGAGCTCGGGATTCCCGTGCTCGGCATCTGCTACGGCATGCAGCTGATGGCGCAGGAGCTCGGCGGGACGGTCGAGCGCACCGGTATCGCCGAGTTCGGCAAGACCGACGTCCACGTCGAGGAGAGTGCTCTCTTCGGCGACCTTCCCGTCGACCAGACCTGCTGGATGAGCCACCGCGACACGGTCACGGCGCCGCCGGAAGGCGCTCGCGTGACCGCCTCCTCGCCCGCGGCAGCGATCGCCGCCTTCGAGGATCCGGCGCGCCGCCTCTACGCCGTCCAGTTCCATCCCGAGGTCGTGCACACCCCGCACGGGCAGGACATCCTCAAGAACTTCCTCTACAACGTCGCCGAGGCGCCTCCCAGCTGGACGCCCGCGGCGGTGATCGAGGAGCAGGTGGAGCGGATCCGCGCCCAGGTCGGCAAGGAGCGGGTGCTGTGCGCGCTCTCCGGCGGCGTTGACTCGTCCGTCGCGGCGCTGCTCGTCCACAAGGCGGTCGGCGACCAGCTCACCTGCGTGTTCGTCGACCACGGCTTCATGCGCGCCGGCGAGGCGGAGCAGGTCGTCGAGACCTTCCAGGGCCACTACAAGGTGCCGCTCGTGCACGTGCAGGCGCAGGAGCGCTTCCTCGCCCGGCTCGAGGGGATCGAGGAGCCCGAGGAGAAGCGCAAGCGCATCGGCGAGGAGTTCATCCGCGTCTTCGAGGAGGAGGCCGACAAGATCGGCGACTGCAAGTACCTCGTGCAGGGCACGCTCTACTCGGACGTGATCGAGTCCGGCGGGACGGAAGGCGTCGCGGCCAAGATCAAGTCGCATCACAACGTGGGCGGCCTGCCCGAGGACATGGAGATGGAGCTCGTCGAGCCGTTGCGCCTCCTGTTCAAGGACGAGGTGCGCCGCGTCGGCGAGGAGCTCGGCATGCCGGAGAAGCTCGTCTGGCGCCAGCCCTTCCCGGGGCCGGGCCTGGCGATTCGCATCATCGGCGAGGTGACGCGCGAGCGGCTCGACATCCTCCGGGCGGCCGATGCCGTGCTGCAGGACGAGGTGCGCAAGGCGGGCTGGTATCGCAAGCTCTGGCAGTCCTTCGCCGTCTTGCCGGCGATCCGCTCGGTCGGCGTCCAGGGCGACGAGCGGACGTACGCCTACCCGATCGTGATCCGCGCGGTCACCTCGGACGACGCGATGACAGCCGACTGGGCGCGCCTCCCGTACGAGCTGCTGGAGACGATCTCGGGGCGGATCATCAACGAGATCCCCGGGGTGAACCGCGTCGCGCTCGACCTGAGCTCGAAGCCGCCCGCCACCATCGAGTGGGAGTAGCCGCGTTCCGCGCTAGCGGAGCTTGCGCTTGACGGTCAGCTTCGCGTCCCAGATGTCGACGCTGCGTGCGGCGAGCACCGTGCCCGTGCCGGTCGCGCCGGCGAGCACGCCGCTGCCCTTCCTGAACGTCACGACGTAGTTCGCGTCCGGTGACACGCCTGGCTGCTGCGCGTCGGCGCCGCACGTCGGGGCCGGAGCGCCGACGAACTGGATCTTCCCGCCCTTGACCCACAGCCAGCCCTGCGTGGAGTACTGCGGGCAGCCGTCGCTCGTCTGGCCGCCTGTGCCGACGGCGTCACGCGCGTACTCGTACTTGCCCAGGCCGGCCGAGGTGCCGCGAGCGGCCACGCAGATGACCGAGCCGACCCGTGGCGCGACGCAGTACCGCATGCTGCTGCCCCACTTGAGCCGGCCCTTGATCGTGACCGTCCGGCTGCTCGACGCGGCGGTCGCGTAGCCCGTGATCGCGAGCGCAAGCACCGCAACGCCCACCAGTCGCTTCGTCAGCATCAAATCCCTTTCGCCGGTCCGCAGAGTCAGGAGGACCGTAAGCCCCTTGGCTCAAGATCGGCTCAGCCGAGGATGCGGAAGCTCGGGAGGTGCTCCGGCTCCTCCTCCGTCACCTCGACCGAGGCGACCGCGGCCCCGACCGGGCCCTCGCGGCAGAAGACGAGCATCCGCTCGACGTCGTCCGCCTCGCCCTCGAAGACCGCCTCGACGGCGCCTTCCTCGCGGTTGCGCACCCAGCCGGTCACCCCGTGCCGGCGCGCGAGCTGCTGCGTCGCCCAGCGGAACGAGACGCCCTGCACGCGACCGGCGAGGAGAACCCGCTTGCGCACCATCGCCTCAGCGTAGTCAGCGCTCGAGGGTCAGGCTCACACGCGGCATCCGCCGGCGGCGCTCCGTCTGCTCGGCGACGCGCTCGACGGTGCGCTTCGTCTCCTTCATCTCGCTCGTTGCGGCCCGCTGCTCGTGGTGCAGCTCGAACTGCAGCTCCCGAGTTGCACGGCGTGACTGAGCCCGGGCGCTAGCGTCTCCGACGCGAGCTGGTTCCATTTCGTAGCCACCGCCGAGGATTGATCTCTAGCCGGCTGACGTGATCTGTTCGAGAGATCGGGATGACCGTGATCCCGAGTTCGCGCAAGGCTGCCTCTACCGCGCCAGCATGGCGTACCGTCTGAAAGCGCGCCGTTTCCCGAGGGTTTTGACCATGCCATCGGAAATTGAACGTCCAGCTTCCGATCCGCTCGACACATTCGATCTCGTCAATGTTGAACGACCATGATCGCATCATCAGCTTTCCCACGATTGGCCAAAGTAGCGTCGCCCAACTCCAGAACGGTATGCGCGGGCGAAGAACGACCCGTTCTGCGCAAATCTCAAGGATTCCGGGGCCGTTCATTGCCAGTGCACCGACGATTGGCCGGCCGGGCCGGGAGATGAGCGCGCCGGTGGTCGTGTAGGACTTCACGATGTCCTCTAGCTTCGCAGTTACCACCCATCGGAAGCCCGTGTGAGCGCTGAGCAACCGGAAATCGCGCCGAGCGGCCGTAGCCGCGGACCGTGACGAAGAGGTCGATTCCCGGCACGGGGCGGGACCGTAGCGAGGTGTTCCAGGTAGCGCAAGTTGTAAGATTTGCAACGTCGTGGAGACCCCCCTCCGGATCCGGCGCAGCCAGCTGCTGATCGCCACGGCGATGGCCGTCTTCTCGGCGGCGGTCCAGCTCGGCGTGGCGCTCGGGACGGTCACGTTCGTGGCCGTGACCGGATGGACGCAGCTCCTCGGGATCGCGCCGGCGCTCCTCCTCGGGGGCGCCGGCCTCGCCGCGCTGCCGGCGGGACGGATGATGGACCGCATCGGCCGCATGCCCGTCGTCGCGACCGGATTCCTGATCGGCGCGATCGGCGCGGCCGTCACCGGCCTGGGCATCGACCTCGACTCGCCGGCCCTCGTCGTCCTCGGTCTCCTGCTCGTCGGCTGCGCGAACGGAATGGTGCAGCTTCTGCGCACCGCCGGCGGCGACCTCGTTCCGCCGGAGCGGCGCGCGCGCGGGATCGCCCTCGTCCTCTTCGGCTCGGTCGCGGGGGCGCTGCTGGGGCCGTTCGTCTTCCAGCCCGTGTTCGGCGGCCACCACCACGGGACGGACGGGCTCGTGCTGCCCTGGCTGCTCTCCGGCGGGATCATGCTGCTCGGGATCCCGCTCTGCCTCGCCGTGCGGCCCG
>JAWVDX010000306.1:0-4290 GCA_033857015.1 Gaiellaceae bacterium | reverse complement strand
GCGCTCCTCCAGATGATCGCGAAGACGCGGACGCTGATCGTCGTCGAGCACGACATGGACTTTCTCCGCCGCTTCGCGAGCACGGTCACCGTCATGAACGAGGGACGGATCCTCTGCGAGGGCTCGGTCGCCGACGTGCAGGCGAACCCGGTCGTCCAGGAGGTCTACCTCGGGCGCGCCCACGACCGCCGCGGCCGGCTGGAAGTGGCGTAGTGCTGACGGTCGAGGCGCTGGACGTCTTCTACGGCCGCACGCAGGTGCTCTTCGGCGTATCGCTCGAGGTGCCCACGGACGGGCTCATGTGCATCATGGGCCGCAACGGCGTCGGCAAGACCACGCTGCTGAACGCGATCATGGGCATCCTGCGCTCGGGCGGCGGCCGCATCACCTTCGAGGGGCGCGACATCACGCGGCTGCGCCCCGAGGAACGCGTGCGCGCCGGCCTCGGCTACGTCCCTCAGGGCCGCCAGGGATTCCCGCAGCTGACCGTGCTGGAGAACCTGACCGTCGTGCGCGACGCCTGCTGCCCGAAGGATCGGACGGTGATCGACGAGACCCTCGACCTCTTCCCGCGGCTCAGACAGCTGCTCGGACGGCCGGCGGGGTTCCTCTCGGGCGGCCAGCAGCAGCAGCTCGCCATCGCGCGCGCCCTCGTCACGCGGCCGAAGCTGATGCTGCTCGACGAGCCGACCGAAGGCATCCAGCCCTCGATCATCGTCGAGATCGAGGACGCCATCGCGCAGCTGAACGCGACCGCGGGCCTGTCGATCCTGCTCGCGGAGCAGTACATGGAGTTCGCGCTGCGCCTCGCCGACCACTACGCCGTCCTCGACGCGGGTCGCGTGCTCGCCTCCGGCGAGACCGAGGCGCTCGACGACGGCGAAGTACGCCAGCTCCTGTCCGTCTAGGACAGGCCGAGCGCCGCGAGATAGGCCGTCTCGGCCGGCGCGATCCGCGCCTGGAGCGCCGCGGGCCCGGGCGCGAGCGCTCGGAGGACGCGACCGGGGCCGGCGAGCTCCATCTCCTCGGCGTCGACGGGCTCGCCCGGTGCCGTGCCGAGCAGCGCGAGCGACGCGAACGCGCCCGCGCCGCCGAGCAGCGCGCCGGAGCCGGCCGCGAGGCCCTGCGCATCGACGTCGATCGCGTCGTGGAGGAGCGGGCGCCCCTCGTGCTCGCAGCGGAGGCTCGAGCGATAGCGCCCCGCCTGCTCGCCGTGGCGTCCCAGCACGACGAGCTCGCGCGTGAACGCGGCGGCGCCCGCCGCGAGCGACAGGTGGAAGGACGCTTCGAGGTCGCAGCTCGCCGCGAGGATGAGCGGCTCCGGCCTCCAGGCCAGGCGGCCCCGCTCCCCGACCGTGCACCGAAGCTCCTGCGTCGAAGGGGCAGCGCTCGGAAAGGCGAGGGTCGCCCCGTTGGCGACGACCTCGAGCGCGGCGTCCGGCCCGACCTCGACGTCGATCTCCGTCCGGTCGCCGACGAGCGGGCCGGCGATCGTCTGCACGAGCACGACGCGCAACCAGCCTGCCGGGCCGGGTACGGCGCGGGCCGCGTACGGGGTGTGCCCCTCGGCGCACACGAGGACCGAGCGGTCGCCGTGGCGCTCGACGACCAGGCGCAGCCGGCCCGCGTGCGCGGAAGCCGTGCTAGTGGGTGTGGCCGTGGTCATGCGCGTGGGCGTGCTCGTGGGGAGGGACGGGAACGGCCACGAGCCGGCCGGCGCGGAACAGCGAGACCTGCGCCCAGACCCACTCCGCCACCGGCTGTGCCTTCGGATCGAGTCGCAGCGACACGAACCGGACGGGCAGCTGGCCGCGCTTGTCCCGCGCGTCGAGCCGCATGCGCTCGAGGTCGGAGCCGACCATGCCGGCGAGATCCTCCTTGTTGATGACGAGGAGGTCGCTGCGCGTGATCCCCGGCCCGCCCTTGCGCGGGATGTCGTCGCCGCCCGCGACGTCGATCACGAAGATCTGCACGTCCGCCAGCGCGGGGCTGAAGATCGCCGTCAGGTTGTCGCCGCCGCTCTCGACGAGGACGAGGTCGAGGCGATTGGCGCGTTCGAGCTCGGCGACCGCCTCGAGGTTCGCGGACACGTCGTCGCGGATCGCGGTATGGGGGCAGCCGCCCGTCTCGACCGGGATGATCCGCTCCGGCGGCAGGACACCCGTGCGGCGCAGGAAGAGCGCGTCCTCGCTCGTGTAGATGTCGTTCGTGACGACGCCGATCTCGAGCTCCTCGCCGAGCGCGCGGCAGAGCGCGGCGACGAGCGAGCTCTTCCCGGAGCCGACCGGGCCGCCGATGCCGATGCGGAGCGCTCTAGGAGGCAAAGAGCTTCCCTTCCCGTGCGGCGTGGGCCAGCGAGCGCAGCTCGAGCATGGGCGCGAAGCCGGCGGGGAGCTGCTCCGGCGCCAGCATCTGGGCGGCGGCCTCGCGGGCGAGGCGCTCGATGCGGGGCGTCGCCTCGACGAGCCAGCGCGCGGTTGCGGCGGAGTCGACCGGCAGGAGGCGCACCGCCGCTCCCGTCACGGTCGCGGCGTCCTCGTAGAGCAAGGCTCGGGCCAGCTCCTCGTCGTCGAGCCCCGCAGAGGCGGCGACGGCGCCGAAGGCGATCGGTCGCGGGGTCCCAGCGCTCGCCTCGCGGTAGCGCTCGAGCAGCTCGGCGTCCGGCCAGACGGTCACGGCGCTGCGCAGGAGCTGCGCGCCGAGGCGTCGCGCCGCAGCACGCAGCGGCGGGCTCGGGCAGCGCGCCTCCGCCTCGCGGTCGAGCAGGAGCAGCGCGTCGAGATCCTCGCGGCGCGCCGCCCGCGCGGCCGCCACCGCGAGCCGTGCCTCCGAAGCCGCCACGCCCTGGAGGCGACCCGCGAGGAAGAGCGGCACGCCCTCGAGGCCGAGCCCCGCCTCGACCGCAGCCTCGAGCCCGCCCGAGTGCGCGTAGCCGCCGGCCGGGAAGCGGCCGTCCGTCAGCAGGAGCAGCGAGACACTCATCAGAAGAGGAAGTACCTCTGCGCCATCGGCAGCTCCGTGGCGGGCTGGGGCTCGACGAGATCGCCGTCCACCCAGACGCGGAACGTGTCCGGTTCGACGGCGATCTCCGGCAGCGCCGTGTTCTCCGGCAGGTCCGCCTTGCCGAGGCTGCGCGTGTTGCCGGCGGCGACGAGGCGCCGGCGCAGGCCCAGCCGCTCCGCGAGCCCGTCCTCCAGTGCTGCGGGAGCGACGAAGGCGAGCGACACGTCCGCGGCGGCGCGACCCGAGCCGGCGAACATCGGCCGGCTCAGCACCGGCTGCGGCGTCGGGATCGAAGCGTTCGCATCGCCCATCGGCGCCCACGCGATCGACCCGCCCTTGAGCACCACATGGGGGCGCACGCCGAAGAAGCGGGGATCCCACAGAACAAGGTCGGCCAGCTTGCCGACCTCCACCGACCCGAGCTCGCCGTCGAGGCCGTGCGCGACCGCGGGGCAGATCGTGTACTTCGCGACGTAGCGCCGAGCGCGCGCGTTGTCGGCGCGGCCGCCCTCGGGCGTGCCGTAGCGCGCCTTCATCACGTGCGCCGTCTGCCAGGTGCGGATGATCGTCTCGCCGGCTCGACCCATCGCCTGCGAGTCGGAGCCGATGATGGAGATCGCCCCCAGGTCGTGGAGCAGGTCCTCCGCGGCGATCGTCGAGGCGCGGATGCGGCTCTCCGCGAAGGCGAGATCCTCCGGCACGCGCGGGTTGAGGTGGTGGCAGACCATGAGCATGTCCAGGTGCTCGGCGACCGTGTTCACCGTGTGCGGCCGCGTCGGGTTCGTCGACGAGGGCAGCACGTTCGGGAACGAGGCGATGCGGATGATGTCCGGCGCGTGGCCGCCTCCGGCGCCCTCGGTGTGGTAGGTGTGGATCGTCCGGCCGGCGATCGCCTCGAGCGTCGACTCGAGGTAGCCCGTCTCGTTCAGCGTGTCGGTGTGGATCGCGACCTGGACGCCGCTCTCGTCTGCGATGCGCAGGCAGGCGTCGATCGCGGCGGGCGTCGTGCCCCAGTCCTCGTGCAGCTTGAAGCCGCCGGCGCCCGCGCGCAGCTGCTCGCGCAGCCCCTCGGCCGAGACGGTGTTCCCCTTGCCGAGCAGGAGCACGTTCACCGGGTAGTCGTCCAGGGAGGTCAGCATCGCCGCGAGGGAGTGGGCGCCGGGCGTGCACGTCGTCGCCTTCGTCCCCTCGGCGGGCCCGGTGCCGCCGCCGATGAGCGTCGTCATGCCGGCAGCGACGGCCTGCTCGACGATCTGCGGACAGACGAAGTGCACGTGGCAGTCGATG
>JAWVDX010000305.1:0-3255 GCA_033857015.1 Gaiellaceae bacterium | reverse complement strand
GAGGATCTGCAATGGGCCGACGACACGCTGCTCGAGTTCATCGAGTACCTCCTCGAATGGTCGCGCTCGTTCCCGATCTTCGTGCTGACGCTCTCGCGGCCGGATATCGCCGACCGCCACCCGAGCTGGGGCGCGGGCAAGCGCGACTTCACCTCGCTCTTCCTCGAGCCGCTCGCGCCGGCTGCGATGAGCGAGCTGCTCGGCGGCCTCGTGCCCGGCCTCCCGGCCGAGGCGCGCGACCGCATCCTCGAACGCGCGGAAGGCATCCCGCTCTACGCCGTCGAGACCGTGCGCATGCTGCTCGACCGCGGCGTGCTCGCGCAGGAGGGAGCGGAGTACCGGTTGGTCGGTTCGACGGATGCACTCGACGTGCCCGAGACGCTGCACGCGCTGATCGCAGCGCGGCTCGACGGCCTCGCTCCGGCCGAGCGACGCGTGCTCGAGGACGCCTCGGTGCTCGGCAAGACGTTCACCAAGGAGGGACTGTCCGCCCTGAGCGGTGTCGACGCGGGCGAGCTCGAACCGGCGCTTTCCGCGCTCGTGCGCAAGGAGATCCTCGTCCTCCAGACGGATCCCCGCTCGCCCGAGCGCGGCCACTACGGCTTCCTGCAAGCGCTCGTGCAGAAGGTCGCGCACGACACGCTCTCGCGGCGCGACCGGAAGGCGCGGCACCTCGCCGCGGCGCGCTATTTCGAGTCTGCCTGGGGCGACGACGACAGCGAGCTCGTCGAGGTCGTCGCCGCGCACTATCTCGACGCCTACGCCGCCGGCCCGGCCGACGACGACGCCGCCGAGATCAAGGCGATGGCGCGCGAGCGTCTGAGCCAGGCGGGCGAGCGCGCGTTCTCGTTGGCGGCGAGCTCCGATGCCGAGCGCTACTTCAAGCAGGCGGCAGAGCTCGCCGACGACGAGGTCGTTCAGGCCGGCCTGCTCGAGCGTGCCGGCGAGATGGCGTTCAGACTCACCCGCATGCCCGAGGCGATCGAGCTGCTGAGCCGTGCCCGCGATCTGTTCGCCTCACGCGACCACTCGCACGCTGCGGCTCGAGTGAGCGCGATGCTCGGGAACGTGCGCTGGCACGAAGGGCAGATCGATACCGCGCTCGAGGAGATGGAGGAGGCGTACAACGTGCTGGCGCAGGACGAGCCGGACGAGGACCTCGGCGCGCTCGCCGCGGAGCTCGCGCGCGTGCAGTTCTTTCGCGGCAACGGCGCCGAGTCAGCGCGCTGGGTCGAAGCGGCGCTCGAGATCGGCGAGCAGCTCGCGCTGCCCCAATTGCTTTCAGAAGCGCTGAACACGAAGCACCTGGTGCTGGCGGGCAGCGGCCGTCCCGAAGAATCGGTAGCGCTGCTCCGGCACGCGCTCCAGCTCGCACTCGACAACGACCTCCCGAATGCGGCGCTCCGTGCGTACTTCAACCTTTCGCACGAGAGCGCGATCCGCGACCGCTGGGAGGAGGCCCTCGAGATCGACCAGCAGGGCCTCGCGCTGACCCGGAAGCTCGGCATCCGCCAGTACGAGATGATGGTCCTCTACCACCTGACGATCGACCACTACTTCCTCGGCGACTGGGACGTGGTGGTTGCGGTGATCGTGGAGATGCGGGAGATCGCCCCGGACAGCCGCTGGACGGAGCTCAGCGGCGACTGGTTCCCAGGCCCGGCGGTTCACGCACAACGTGGCGGCACCCCCACGCTTCCGGAAGGCGATTTCAGCACCGAGGAGCTGGCCGACGTGCAAGCGCGGGCCGGGTACGAGTCGGCGCGCGCGACGATCTTCCTCGCGCTCGGCCGGCCGGCCGAGGCGCTCGAGGCAGGGGAGATCGCCTGGGGCCTGCGCGAGGCGCTCGGTCCGCACTCCTTCTCCAAGGAGGGGCTCTTTGCGGCGCTCGAGGCGTCCTATGCGCTCGGTGATTTCGATCGGGTCGAACGGCTGCTCGGCGATGTTCGCGCGCTCGCGCCGGGAATCACGGCGCCGACGTTGCCCGCGCAGAGCGCCCGCTATGAGGCGAAGCTCGCGGCGAGCCGCGGCGAGCACGAACGCGTCGAAGCGAGCTTTGCCGCGGCGGAGGGCGCGTTCCGCAAGCTCGAGATGCCGTTCCCACTCGCCGAGGTACAGCTGGAGCACGCCGAGTGGCTCACGGAACAGGGCCGGGCGGGTGACGCTTCGACGCTCCGCGCCGAAGCGCGGGCGACGTTCGACCGGTTGCAGGCCCAACCGTCGCTCGACCGCCTCGACCGACTCGATCAGCGGGCCGCCGTCGAGGCGGTCCCGTCGATCTGACCGCTACTCGACGGGGAGCGGTTCTTCGGTCGCGACGAGCTCTTCGTCGACCGGCTCGGGCGGGTTCGCGAGGAGGTAGGCCTCCTGCGCCGCTGCCTGCTTCTTCTCGTCCTTGCGCTCCTGCTTGCGGGCCCGCTTCTCTCTGACGGACTGCTCGCGCTGGAGCTTGGCCATGGTCGTTTGTCTCTTAGAGGGAGCCAATTACGCCTCGTTTCCTCGACACTTTGTGTGATGCCACCGTAGCGCCTGCGGCGGACTGGCACTATGCGCCTATGGAAAACTGGGAAATTCAGCGAGTCGTGGCCGTTTCGCCGACGAATGCGAACGATTGCGACGCCGCTTATCTGTTGAAGGTGGCATACGGCGAGGAGCAGGCGGAAGTCGTCGTCGAGTTCGCGGCGCCGTCGGCCGTCGCCTCCGGGGGATACGCCCAGGAAGTGGTCGGCAAGTTCCTCTCGGACGACGAACCGCCGCAACGCATCGTGGTCGAGCGTGACGGTTCCGTGCGCGTCGTGACCGGCCCTCTGACGGCCGAGCGGGCGCCGCGGAGCAGGAACACCCCGCGCGAGCCCCAGCGCGGCCGCCGCCGCGGCAACCGCTAATACCCCTGGTTCGGGACGTACGCAGCGCGCCGTGGCGTTGACTGCGTCATGGAGGAACGCGGCAGCCTGGGGGTCCTGCGCGGCAGCGCGCTTTACGTCGGCGCGCTGATCGGCCCGGGCGTCCTGCTCGTGCCCGCGCTCGCCGCGCAGTCGGCGGGCGCCGCGTCGATCATCGCGTGGGCGGGGCTGCTCGTCCTGTCCGCGCCGCTCGCAATCACGTTCGCCGCGCTCGGCGTTCGCCACCCGGTTGCCGGCGGCGTCTCGGCATACGTGCGCGAGGGCTTCGGTGACGCGGCCGCCGCGGTGACGGGAGCGTGGTTTCTGTGCGCGGTGCTGCTCGGCGGGCCGGCGGTCTCGCTGATCGGCGGCT
>JAWVDX010000304.1:0-7338 GCA_033857015.1 Gaiellaceae bacterium | reverse complement strand
GTCCCCAGCGCCACGCGCATCCTCGCGAACGACCATTCGCAGGGCTTCGCCGCCAACGCCAACCTCGGGATCGCCGCGACGGATGCGGAGCTCGTCCTCGTCGCGAACCCCGACGCCGTCCCCGCGGCGGACGCCGTCCAGATCCTGCGCCGCTTCATGGAGGAGCACCCCCGCTGCGGCATCGCGGCGCCGGAGCTCGTCTACCCGGACGGGCGCCGCCAGCCCTCGCGCCGCGCCTTCCCCACGATTCGCGAGACGCTGGTGCGCCGCACGCCGCTGCGCCTCGTCTTCCCCGCCTTCGAGCGCCAGCGCAAGCACTACCTGCTCGACGAGCGCCCGACCGAGCCGGTCGAGAGCGACTGGTTCCTCGGCGCGTTCCTGCTCCTGCGCCGGACGATGCTGGACGAGATCGGCGGCTTCGACGCCGGGATGCGGATGTACGTCGAGGACCTCGAGCTCTGCTACCGAGCGGCGCAGGCGGGCTGGGAGCGCTGGTACGTCCCGGCCGCGCAGGTCACGCACGAGTACGACGCCGCGATCGACCGCACCTTCCTGACCCGCCGTACGATCTGGCACGCGCGGGCCATGCTGCGCTTCCTGCGCAAGCACCCGGAGCGGCTGAGAGCGTGGTAGGGACATCAGACAAGTACGCGGACAAGGCGGCGCGCTGGAGCGACGAGCAGTACGCGGACGCCGACGCCTACCTCGGGCACCGCGCCGAGCTCGTGCGGCGCCTCGGGCCCGAGCTCCAGCGCAACGACACCGTCCTCGACTTCGCCTGCGGCGACGGCGGGCTCGCAGCGCACCTCCTGCCGCATGGCCTGCGCTACCTGGGAGTAGACGGCTCCGCAGAGATGGTGGACGCGGCGCGCGCGCGTGGCCTTCAGGCCGCCCAGGGCGACCTGAACAGCTATGAGCCGCCCGCACCCGTGGCCGCGACGACGGTGTTCCGCGCGCTCTACTACGCGGCGGACCGGGAGGCGTTCTTCCGGCGGGTCGCAGCGTTCACCGAGCGCAAGCTCGTGTTCGATCTCAACCCGCGCCAGTTCCCGCTGCGGACGATCCGCGCCGAGCTCGCGGCGGCCGGCTTCACGCAGCTGGCGCTGCGCCCCTTCCTGGTGCCGCAGAACGTGGCGCTCCCCGGCCTGCTGCGCCGCCTCGCGATCGCCGCGGAGCCGACGCCGCTGGCGGCGCTCGCTCTGCGCTTCCGCTTCACCTACGTGCTCGCGGCGAGCCGGTCCGCTCCCTAGAGCCCGAAGCGCCCGAGCGCGTGCGCGATGGTCGTGCGCGCGACCCCCCACGGCGTGCGCTCGCCGCCGGTGAAGAGGGGAGCGATCGTCCGCAGCCCGTCGTCGGCCGTCTGATGCGCGTAGCCGAAGAAGATGGTGAGAGCGAGCAGGAGCGAGTACGCGCAGCACAGCGCCAGCACCACCATGGCGCGGGCTCCGAAGCGGCGGACGAGCTCGGCCGTTCCGATGAGGAAGAACGGAAAGAGCGCCGTAAGGAAGCGCTGCGAGAACGAGAAGCCGCCGCTCCAGTGGATGTCCCAGACCAGGTGCACGGCGACCAGGCAGAACGCCGCGAATGAAAGCCCCCACAGGTAGGGTCGCCGCTCCCGCCGTGAGAAGAAGAGCAGCACGACGCCGAGGGTCGCGAACAGCGTGAGCGGCGTCCACAGGAAGAGCCCTCTTTGCAGGCTGAAGAGCATCTTCGGCGGCACGCGGAGGTCGACCTGGACGTCGAAGCGATTGCGCAGGCACTGGACGACGTTCAGGTGCACGGGAACGGGCGGGCAGAGCCGCTCGTACCCGGGGAAGAGCTCCAGCTCCACGACCCGCGCAGGCGGTGCTGCGGCGCCCTGGCTCGTCCCGAACGACTTGTAGGGAATCCCTCGGGCGACCGGCAGCATGAAGAGCAGCACTCCCGCGAGGAGGACGGCAGAGAGGACGGCGCGCACCTGCTGGAAGGAGCGGCGCAGCAGCAGCGGGAGGAGGACGCCGGGAAGCATGACGACGTCCGCGTAGCGCACGGTGACGGCGAACGCGAAGGCCGCGCCGAGTGCCACGAGCAACGCCAGGCGCGGCTCCGCCTCGTCGGTTATGCGGAGCATCAGGTACGCGACGAGCGTGACGGCAAGCGTGTCGACGGCGTGCTTGTAGTTGGGCTCGAGCGCGGTGTAGTACACGAGCGGTGTTCCGCACACCGTCAGCAGCAGGACGCCGGGCCCGGCCGGGAGCTCGAAGCGGCGCAGGATCAGCCAGCCGACGTAGAGCGTCAGCACGAGTGCAACCGCCGCGCCTAGCGCGATCGCCATCTCGGTGAGCGGGACGCCGCCGATCGTCTCGACACCCGTCACGACCTGGGCGAGCCGTCCGAGGACGTAGAAGGGCGCGTCGTACAGCCCTGCGCCGAACTGGTAGGCGCGGACGCCGGGGACGCTCGCACCGGCGAAGCGGCGTGCGAAGTCGTAGTACTCGACGGCGTCGTTGTTGACCCGCGCGTGGGCCAGCGCGAGCATCGCGAGCCCGTAGAGGGCAAGCGCGACGACCATCCCACGCGAGAAGAAGACATTGCCAGGAGGAGCCGTCCGCCCTGACAGTCGTTCGAGTGCGCCGCGGAGGGGTGAGGAGCCTGCGGGGCTCGAAGAGGGCCGCGGGTTCACCTTGTTAGGGTAATCGCGTGGGCAGACTGGGGCGGAACGTGCTGGTCGAAGGCGCCCTCCTCGCCTCGCTGCTCGTCGCGTTCGTCGCTCTCTTCGCGCGCGGGCTTCGGAGTCCGGCGGACTACGACGAGGGCGTCTACCTCGCGAGCGTCGACGCGCTGCGGCACGGGCAGGAGCTGGGCACGCAGATCTTCACGCCGCAGCCGCCCGCGTTCTACGAGCTCATGCGGCTGGGCGACGTGCTCTTCGGGAACACGCTCGACGGCGTGCGCTGGACGGTCATCGCCTGCGCCGTCCTCGCGCTTCTCGCGGCGTGGGCACTCGTGCGGGTGCTGAGCGGGCCGGCCGCCGGTCTCGGGGCGCTCGCGCTGCTCGGGGCTTGCACGCCCTTCCCGACGTTCGCGTCCCGCATCTCCGCCGACCTGCCGGCCTATTCGATCGGGCTCGCCGGCCTCGTCTGCGCCGCGCTCGCGCGCCGGCGCGCCTCACCTGCGTGGCTCGCCGCGGGAGGTGCAGTCCTCGGCACGGCCGTGCTCGTCAAGCTGAGTGCCGTGACCCTGGTCGTGCCGGCGCTCGTGCTCGCCTGGCCGCTGCGCCGGCGCGTCGCGGCCGCTGCGGCGCTCGCAGGCGGGTTCGCGGTTCCATTCCTCGCCGTGGTCGTGCTCGCGTTCGACCAGCTGCACGGGCTCTGGAACGGGGCCGTCGCCTACCACGAGACGGCCCAGGGTGGCGGAGGCCCCTCCACGGCGAACAACCTTTCCCGTGTCGTCCACTTCTTCGACGTGCGCACGCCGGCCTCGTGGCTCGTCCTCGTCGCGCTCGTGCTGGTCGCCCTCGGGCTTGGCGGCCGCCGGCGCGATCTGGCCGCGCTCTGGCTCTGGGCGCTCGTCGGCGCCGGCTTCCTCGTGTGGCACCGGCCGCTGCACGACAACCACATGGTCCTCCTCGCCTTCGGCCTGGCGCTGCCGGCCGGCGGCGCGCTCGGCTCGGCGGCGGCTCGGCTGCGCGGGTTGCGCGCCGCGGCCGCGCTGAGTGTCCTCGGCGTCGTCCTCGCGGCTGCCTACACGCAGGAGTGGCGCCGCCTTGGACGCAACCAAGGCCCCGAGCCGCCGGCGATCACCTGGGCCGCAGCGCGACTGGCCGCGACCACAGGCCCGGGGGAGCTCGTGCTCGCAGATCATCCGTACGCCGCCTTCCTGGCGCATCGCCAAGTGCCCGGCGAGCTCGTCGACACCGCGACGCTGCGCTTCGAGTCCGGCTTCCTCACGACGCAGGCCGTGCTGGAGACGATCGAGCGGCGGCACGTCGCCGCGGTCGCGGCGGTGCGCGCCTTCCGCGACCGCCCGGAGCTGCTGCGCGCCCTCGCGCGTAGGTTCCCGCACCGCCGGAGCCTCGACGGCGTCGCCACCGTCTTCTCTAGTCGAGCGGCTCGAGGCCGATGAAGTCGAAGCTGACCTGTGCGCCCAGCCAGCGCGAATCCGACACCCGCGGGTCGTAGGCGTGGGGCTGATACGTCGGCGTGATCGTGACTGTCGCCTGCAACGGCGCCTTCAAGGCCCGCGCGTGCGGCCCGGTGAGCGTCACCGTCTGGACGATGCACGGATCCAGGCGCACGCGGCTGGTTGCGATCACCTTCTTCATTATCGGGTTGGAGGACTGGCCGACGCCCAGCCTCCCGACCCGGATCACGGCGTGCTCGACCGGGAACTTGCCGCACCCTCCCTTGCGCGACAGCGTGACCGAGAGATAGCCGTTCTTGTACGCGGGTGTGACGAACTGGGAGTAGCTCACCGTGGCCGGACCGCCCGCGGGTGAGCTGGCCCAGCCGTCGGGGGTGAGTCCGCGCGTGGTGTGAGCCAGTCGCAGCGGATGGTTGACCAGCCAGAGCTTGTAGTAGCTCGTCGGCGGCTGCTGCACCGAAGCGCCCGAGGTGGACTCCGGCCCGACGATCTCCGTCCCGTCGAGGTCGACGTCCGAGGTCGTCAGGTAGTAGTCGTCCGCGTCGTTGGTGTAGAGGACGTGCCCGAGCGGGTCGATGTTCGGCGTTCGCGTCGGCGAGATGCTCGCCCCGTCGATCGTCCACTGGCCGACGATCGAGCGGTTCCAGAACTCGGCCTCGTACAGCGTGTCCTGCGCGGCCGGGTTGTTGAGGTTGGCGCCGAGGAAGATGACGGTGTGCCCGTTCGAGTACTGGTCGATCCACGTCCGCGGCTGCGCCATGTTGCGGGTGAGCGCGCGTGAGTAGGTGACCACCGACTGGGCGAAGTTGAGCTCGCCCGTGAGGCACCAGGCGAGGACGACGGCTGTCATGGCGAGGAACGCTGCGCGCGCGATTGCGGGCCGCGCGAGACGGACGAGCAGCACGGCCTCGCACGAGAGGAAGAGCAGCGCGAGGAGCAGGACCCGCGCGCCGGTGCTGCTCAGCGAGATCGTCCGGTTGAGCCACTGCAGCACCTGCGCGCCGGTCGCGTCGTAGTAGTAGTGCTGCGAGACGAGCGTCGGCGTGTGCAGCACCAGGTAGAGGCTGACCGCCACTGTGACGAGCAACACGCGAGGCCGGAAGGTCGGGCGCTCGTAGAACATCGCCGCGCCGATGAAGAGCAGCGGCGCGAGGTAGATGACGTTCCGCTCGACGAGCGTGTTCGAGAACGTCTCGCGGATGTAGGCGCCCTTGATCCCTGCGTAGTAGACGAATCCGAGCGCCGCTGAGCCGGAGAGGACGGCGAAGACGCGCTCCTCGTCACGCAGCAGGCGGCCCTTCCCCGGCGCCAGCGCAAGGATCGTCGCGACGAGCGGGAAGACCGCGAGCCCGATCGCGAGCATCCCGAGGGCGTTGACGCCGTACGAGAAGATCCAGCCCTTGTGGAACCCAGTCGCGTCGAGCCAGCTCGAGTCGACGTGCCCCATGAACGCGTTGAAGACGACCGACGCACCCAACAGCAGCACGCCGAAGCCGACCCAGTCCGAGGCCGTCCAGCCCGCCCGCCAGCGGCGCAGCCGCTCGCCACGCCAGGCGAGGATCAGTGCCGTAAGCGCGAACACCGCCGGGATGACGGCGAGCTGGTTGCGCACCAGCGGCGCCAGGAGCGCGGCGGCGACCGCAGCCGCGACCCAACGCCTGTCGTGCGTCACGAGCGCCTTGGCGATGAGGAAGAAGCAGAGCGTCGCGAACGGGTAGGCGTACGGCTCCTCGACGAGGAACATCGAGTACGCGAGCGCGGGCACGACGATGGCACCGGTCGCGGCGACGAGGGCGGGCCAGCGGCCGACGACCATCCGCGCGAGGCCGTAGGCCGGGAACAGGGTCGCGGTCATGCAGGCCACACCGATCCACTTGGCGACCGCATAGGCCTGGCCAACGTCCGAAAGCCACCATGCAGGGGCCATGAGGACTGCGGCAAGGCTGCCGACGCCCGTGCGCTCTCCCATGACGGTGGGCGGGATGTGCTCCGAGATGCCGCGGGCGATCCTCGTCAGCTTGATCTCGTCGATGAACACCCACGGCGTCGGGTGGCGGCTCGCCTCCCAGCCGTGGAGCACGAGCAGCCAGAGATAGGTCGTGACGAGCGGGAATGCGGCCAGCAAGCGGTCGACGAGCGACACGCCGCGGGACCCCACCTTCGGCGGTCTCTTGACCTCCCCGCTCGTCACTCGGGTGTTGATCCGAGCACGACCCGCGGGTCGAGATCGAGCTGGCGGCGGACGAAGCGACAGGGCACGGAGGCGAAGGAGCAGGCGGAGACGACGTGGTCGAGCCTATCGCGTGCGGCGTCCGGGATGGTGACGAGAACGGTGTCCGGCTGGGTGCGCTCGAGAACGGCGTCCAGGTCGGTCAGCGCCCCGAGGACGGGCACGCCCTGGAGCCGCCGGCCGCGCAGCTGGCTGTCGTCGTCGACGAAGCCGACCACGACCTCTCCCGGTGTCTCGCGGAGCTCGCGCAGCAGGCTGCGCCCGCCTCGGCCCGCGCCCACGATGAGCGTCCGCTTGCGCGTGCCGCGCCCGCCGAAGCTCTGCAGCGCACGGACGACGCCCCGCTCCCAGAAGCGTGACGCGCCGATGAGCACGAGGCAGATGAGCGCGTCCGTGACGTAGATGCTGCGCGGGAAGTCGTGGATCGGTCGCGTCACCACGATGAAGGCGAAGGCGAGGATCTCGGAGCCGACGACCGCCGCGACGATGGCTGCCGCGTCCCGCGCGCCTGCGTAGCGCCACACGCCGCGGTAGAGCCCGAACGGGATGAAGAGCGCGTACCGGAAGCCGAGGATGACCGGCAGCGAGACCTCGGCGACGTAGCGCTGGTAGTTCGTCCCGTTGCCCTTGACGGCCATGAAGTAGGCGATCGCCAAGGAGGCGGAGATCAGCATGAAGTCGACGAGCATCTCCAGGAGGCGGCGGCGGTAGGCGACGAACGAGCGCATGATCCCGCCTGCGGGCAGCTCGCCCCGCTGGCGCTCGACGGCCGACAGGAAGCTCGCGAACTGGACGAGCACCGCGAAGGTCAGGAGCACGCCGACGAGCGTGAACTGCGCGTTGTCCAGCACGTTGTAGGTGAGGCTCGTCGCGCCGAGCAGCGCGGAGATCGTCGCCAGGAGCACCACGGCGCGCTTCTCCGACAGGCCGCTGTAGACGAGCCGGTGCGAGGTGTGGTCGCGGCCGCCCTGCGACACGGGGCGCCC
>JAWVDX010000303.1:0-3067 GCA_033857015.1 Gaiellaceae bacterium | reverse complement strand
TACCGTTGCGAGATGGCCGGCGACCGTTGGGGGAGCTCGTGAGCAGCGCGTGCGGCATTGGATCCCGTGTCTGCTGGATCGTCGCCACGGCAGCCGTCCTCAGTCACCTGGTTCACGCACTCTTGGGGAGCCAGCTGTGAGCCGAGTGGCGGGGGCCCGGCGATCCGGGCCCCCGCATCGCTCGACTAGCTGAACTTGCCGGGCGGAACCTGGAGGACGAGCAGCTGCCCGCCTTCCACCAGCTCCGGGTCCGAGCTCGTGAAGTGCGCCTGCACGTCCAGGAGGTACTTGCCCTCGCCGAGGAACGGCGCCGGGATGACGCCGGACGACTCCTCGTCCGAGGTCAGGAAGTCCGGCGCGCCGATCTCGAAGCGGGCCTCGTCGTGGTGGGCGATCTCGGTCAGCGTGTCGCTGGCCGGGTTGTAGAGCCACACCTTGCCGAGGCGCGCGTTGTTGCCGACGTCCTCGAGCGCGACGATCTGCCCGCGGTCGTTGACGGTGATGTTGTCCAGCATCTTCTGACCCTCGGTGCCGTCGAGCAGGAGGTCGATCGTCCCGCCCGCGGCCGGGTTCGCCGGATCCGCGAAGCGGAGCCGCCAGAGCCGGCTCTTCCCGGTGAAGCTCGCCGTCGTGACGAAGTAGAAGACGTGCGGGTCGTTGGGATCCCACGAGCCGTCCTCCGGCCGCTGGAAGGTCGTGACGCCGGCCGTGACGCTGTCCGTGTTCAGGACAGCCCCGGTCCTGGTGGACGCGTCGCCCAGGGGCGCTAGCGTGAAGGGCGTCCCGTCGGCGAGCGCCGAGGCATCGCCCTCGATGCTCAGGCCCGAGACCTTCAGCCCGTAGAGCGAGCCACCGGAGAGGCCGGCCTGCTCGACCGGGTTGCCGGTCGCCTGCTTGTCTCCGTAGTAGAAGTACACCTGGCCGCCGGGGCCGTCATCTGTCTCGGCGACGACAGTGCGGTCGCCGGTGCCCGGGTTGGCGACGACGTTCTCGAAAGCCATCCGCCCCAGGTACGGGAGCTGGTAGCTCGTCCCGGTCGTCAGGTGCGCGAGCGCCCGACCCTCGGTGCCCGACTCCTCGCCGTCCGTGAAGATGCGGCCGGCATAGCCCTTGCCGCTCGCCGGGTTTGCGTAGGCGGTCGGCGCGGCCAGGTCGGCCGAGCAGAAGCGGTCGAACGCGGTCGTGCCGAGGACGTAGGTGCCGACCTGCCAGAGGTAGAGCTGCGACATGAGGTCCTGGCCGCTCACGACGGAGAGGTCGCTCTTGCGCACGACCCACCTGGAGACGAACGCGCCCTTCGAGCCGTGGGCACGCACGATCCCCTTGGTCGCGCCGAGCTCGTGATTCATCAGCACGGTGAAGGTCCCGTCACCGTTGTCGTAGGCCCCGAGGCCGTCGGGGATGCCCACCATGCGGTAGCCGTTGGCAGCGGCGTCGCCGGCGGTCAGGATCGACTTGGTGACCACACCCGGCTGGGAGCGCACCAGGTAAGGCGCCTGGGAACTGCTGGGCCCCGTCTCGGTGCCGGGGGCGGCAAGAGCCGCCGTGATCGATATCGCGCCTGCGACGCAGGCTGCAGCGAGGGTCAAGAGACCGCGTCGTCGCATTCTCGTCCTCCTTCGAAAGGGTCGGGATTGACGAGACCGATCCTCCGGGTCGGGCGGAGCCGCGTGGGCGACGATTTGGTGAACGTCGGGTGTGAGTCTTGCTAGCTGAGCTTCTTGTAGAGCCGGTCGACGAGCTCGGGGAGCGCCTCGAGCTTCTCCGTGATGACGCGGACGCGGTATTCGAGGAAGTGCTCCGGCTCGACGCCGAGCGCCGCTGCGAGCGTGGCGATCACCTCGTTCACGGGGACGGGCCGGTTGCCGTGGACGATGTGGTTGAGGTAGCCGGCGGACAGCTTCGTCCGGGCGGCCAGCTGGCGGTACGTGAGGCCTGTCTCGGCCAGCAGCTGCTGCATCGTCTCGCCGAAGGGGCGGTCGCTGAAGCGCCGGCGCCTCGCCATCAGCGGAGGGCCTCGACACGCGCTGCCGCCTCGGCGAGGGGCACGCGCTCGTCGCTCGCGTGGTTGCGCACGTCGACGGCTCCGTCCTCCAGCGTCTTCTTGCCGACGGTGATGCGGATCGGGGCGCCGATCAGGTCGGCGTCCGCGAACTTCTCGCCGGGACGCGAGTCGCGGTCGTCGAGCAGGACGTCGAGGCCGGCTGTCTCGAGCTGCGCGCCGAGCCCCTCCGCCCGTACGAGGATCTCCGGATCCGCAGAGTGCAGCGACACGATCTCCACGTCGTACGGCGCGAGCGCGGCGGGCCACTGGATTGCGCCTTCGTTGCCGTGCTGCTCGACCGCGGCCGCGAGCACGCGGCCCGGTCCGATGCCATACGACCCCATCACGATGAGGTGCTCCTTGCCCTCCTCGTCGAGAAAGGTCGCATTGAACGACTCCGTGTAGCGCGTGCCGAGCTTGAAGATGTGGCCGACCTCGATCGCGGTCTGAAACTGGAGCGCCCCGCCGCAGAGCGCGCACGTGTCGCCCTCCTTGGGCTGGCGGATGTCCGCGACCGTGGCCTGGAAGTCGCGCCCGTGCTCGACGCCGCGCAGGTGCCAGCCGGAGCGGTTCGCGCCGGCGACGAACTGGCCCTCGGCGAGCGCCTCGTCGAGGACGACGTCCCCGGCGAAGCCGACCGGGCCGAGGTAGCCGGGAGGCGAGCCGAACGCCGCCTTGATCTCGTCCTCGGTGGCCGGGCGGATCCCCGTGTGGAGAACGGCCGCGAGCTTCGCCTCCTCGAGGCGGTCGTCGCCGCGGACGAGCGCGAGCACCACCGTGCCGTCCTCGCGGACGACGGGCATCGCCTTCGACGTTGCCGCCTCGTCGAGGTCGAGGAGCGCCGCGAGGGCCTCGATCGTCGTCGTGCCGGGCGTCTCGACCTCGGCGGGCGCATCGAGGCGCTCGGGAAAGCTCGGCGCCCGGGGAACACCCAACGCGATCTCGAGGTCGGCGGCGTAGTCGCCCCGCTCGCACGTCACGAGCATGTTCTCGCCAGATCCCGACGGCGCGAGGAAGTCCACC
>JAWVDX010000302.1:0-4486 GCA_033857015.1 Gaiellaceae bacterium | reverse complement strand
AGCGTCGGCTCCCAGCTCGCCGGGCTCTGCGTGGGCGCACAGGAGGGCGAGCGCACGCTCGACGTGTGCGCCGCGCCGGGCGGCAAGACGACGATGCTCGCGGGCGAGGTCACCGCGGTCGAGCTCCACGCGGCGCGCGCCCGCGAGCTGGAGGCGAACGTCAAGCGCCTCGGCGCGACGAACGTGACCGTGGTGAACGCCGACGCGACCGCGCTCCCGCCGGAGCTCACCGGCTTCGACCGCGTCCTCGTGGACGCGCCCTGCTCCGGTCTCGGCGTCCTCGGCCCGCGCCCCGACCTGCGCTGGCGCTCGAAGCCGCTCCCGGAGCTCCAGCTGAAGCTGCTGCGCGCCGCGGCGGAGCGCGTCAAGCCGGGCGGGACGATCGTCTACTCGGTCTGCGCGCTGAACGCGGACGAGAACGAGGCGGTCGTCGACGCGAGCGGGCTCGAGGTGCTCCCGCTCGGCGAGGAGTGGCCTGCCTTCGCGCACCCGCGCCGGCCGGAGTTCCTCATGACGACGCCGCACCGCCACCAGACGAGCGGCTTCTTCATCGCGAAGCTCCGCATCTAGACATGAAATAGCAAAGTTGCTATATATCTAGGTAATGCCCAGCATCGTTGCAATCGCGATCGTCATCCCAATCGTCGGCTTCATCGCTGCTCTCTTCACCAGGACCGGCGGCTGGTGGGCCCTCGTCGCTCTCACGCCTGGCCTTGTCTTCTTCGTCATCGGCTTGGTCCTCGACGCCCGCCAGGATCACTGCACCGAGGAGTGCTGGCGGATCGCAGGGCTCATAGGCGCCGCGCTGGGAGTCATCTGGTTTCTCGGTGCGGCGGTCGGGGGCGTGGTTGGAGCCCTGACGCGTCGTCATGCCCGCCGGCACGCGAGCGCGAGCACTTCGCCCGACTCGTAAGATCGCCGCATGGCCTGGAGCGACTGGATCCGCACCGTCGAGGTGGAGCCCTCCATCTATGCGGCCGACTTCGCCCATCTCGGCGCGCAGCTCGAGGACCTGCTGCGCGCGGGGACGCGGGTCTTCCACTTCGACATCGGCGACGGCCACTTCGTCCCGCCGGTGACGATCGGGCCGATCGTGCTCGAGTCGATCTCGCCGCTGGTGCGCGAGCATGGGGGAGTGTTCGACTGCCACCTGATGACCGAGCACCCGCAGAAGCACTTCGCGGCGATCGCGAGCGCGGGCGGCGACAGCGTCACCGTCCACCTCGAGGCGGTCGGGGACGGGCTCCAGGAGGTCGTGCACGTCGCGCGCGAGCACGGCCTCCAGATCGGGCTCGCGTTCAATCCGCAGACACGACCGGCCGCCGCGGCAACGGCGGCCCTGGCCACCGGCGTCGACATGGTGCTCTGCATGAGCATCAACCCCGGCTACTCCGGACAGGAGTTCATGCCCGACGCCCTGGGTCGCATACGGGAGCTGCGCGAGCTGCTGCCCGACTCCCTGCCTATCCAGGTCGACGGCGGCATCAACGCCGAGAACATCAAGGACGTCCACGACGCCGGGGCGACGCTCTTCGTCGCCGGCGCGAGCATCTTCTCCGGCGAGGATCACACACGGGCTTATCGGCGGCTGGTCGGGCTGCTCGCCTGATGGAGCCGTTCCTCGGGCGCGCGCTCGAGCTCGCGCGGCGCGGGCTCGGCCGGACGGCCCCGAACCCGACCGTGGGCGCCGTCCTCGTGCGGGACGGCGAGGTCGTCGGCGAGGGCTGGACGGAGCCGGCAGGCGACCGCCACGGCGAGGTCGTCGCGCTCGACGCCGCGGGCGAGCGAGCGCGCGGCGCCACGCTGTACGTGACGATGGAGCCCTGCGCCCACCACGGGCGCACGCCACCCTGCGTCGAGCGCATCCTCGCGGCCGGGGTGACACGCGTCGTGGCCGGCTCGCGCGACCCGAACCCCCTCGCCGGCGGCGGGCTCGAGCAGCTGCGCGCCCAGGGCGTCGAGGTGGAGCTCGCGGACAGCTTCGAGATCCGCCAGGTGAACGAGGCGTGGCGCACGTGGATCGCGCAGGGCCGTCCCTTCGTGACCTACAAGGTCGCCGCGACGGTCGACGGCCGGGTCACCGTCCCGGGCCGGCGCTGGGTGTCCGGCGAGGCGTCGCGCCGCCGCGTCCACGAGTTGCGCGCCGCCGTGGACGCGGTCGCGGTCGGCATGGGGACGGTGCGCGCCGACGACCCGCGGCTCGACGCCCGCGACGTGGGCGCGACGCGGCAGCCGCGCCGACTCGCCTTCGGGCAGGGCCCGCTCGCGGAAGGGTCGGAGCTCGAGCTCTGTAGCGGCCCGCTGGCAGCGGAGCTGACCCGCCTGGCCGGCGAGGGCGTGCAGTCGCTGCTCCTTGAAGGCGGCCCGACGCTGGCGAGCGCCTTCCTCGAGCTCGACGTCGTCGACAAGGTGCTCGTCTTCGTCGCATCCACGCTGTCCGGCGCCGGGCCTGCGCTCGTCGCCGACTTGACGGCGCCGCGCACGCTCACGCGCCTCGACGCCGAGCCGATCGGCGACGACCTCCTCCTGAGCGGCTATATCCATGAGCCCTGAAAGGGTCGACGACGCGATCGTCCAGCTCTGCTCGCGCTGGCTCGCACGGCATATCGGCAATGCCGCGCTCGTCGCGGAGCTCGAGCACGTCGACGCGACCCAGCTGCAACCCGGTCAGGCGGAGGCGGTGGCGGAGCTGCGCGCTGCGCTGACCGAAGCGGGGGAGACGCGCACCGCCACGGTCGAGGTCGTCCTGCGCGAGACGATCGAGGCGCTCGCCCTGGGCGTCTAGCTCGCCTGTTTGCGGGCGAAGGCGCCCAGGCCGCGGTCGAGCAGCGCGAACCCGCGGGCGACCTCCTTGCGGAGCCGGCGCAGCGCCGTGGGCCCGTGCTCGCCGGCCATCGCCCGCGTCCGGGCGGTCGCGAACATCCACGCGTAGACGCCTGCCACCGCGGCGCTTGCGACCGCCGCCTCCGCCTCCGGCACACCCTCGGCGACGAGCTCGTCGGCCACCGTGCGCGTGAAGCGGGCGAACATCTGGCGCTCCTTGGTCTGGAGCGACGGAGCGTCCTCGACGAGCTTCGCGAACCGGCTGAAGTGCTCGCTCGTCAGGCGCTCGCAGTTCGCTGCGGCCGTGCGTGAGAGCGCCGCCAGCATCGACTCGCCCGGCTTCCGGGAACGCAGGCTGGCGAGGAGCGCCGCCTCGCGCTCGTCGATCTCGTCGAAGAAGAGGTCCTCCTTCGTCGGGAAGTAGTTGAAGACCGTCTTCTCGGACACGCCCGCCTCGTCCGCCACCTCGGCGACTGTCACCGCATCGAAACCCCGCTGGCTGAAAAGCTTCATGGCCGCGTCCGCGATCGTCTCGCGCGTCGCCTGCTTCTTGCGCTCCCTGAGCCCGCTGCTCATGTGACCTATCGTACTACGAACGTACAGTTGCAGCAATGATCCAGTTGCTATAAGTTTCTAGCCGCCGTAGGTCGTCGATCCAAAGGAGCCCCCGCATGCTCGCTCGTCTCGCACACGTCATCGCCCGCCGACGCTGGACCGTCATCGGGATCTGGGCCGTCCTCACCGTTTTCGGCATGTTCTCGGCCAGTCAGGTCTCGAAGCGCTGGTTCCAGTCCTTCTCGATCCCGGGCTACGCCGCGTACGAAGCGAGCCAGCGCACCTTCGACAAGTTCGGCGCCGGCCTGCGCACGCCCGAGATCGGCATCTTCCAGACCAAGGGGGACGTGACGAGCACCCCGGAGATCAAGGCGGCCATGGAGCGGATGGCGAAGGCCAGCCCCGGCGCCTTGACGAGCTCGTACTACTCCACCGGGAGCGAGGTCTACATCTCGAAGGACAAGCACACGGCGTTCATGGAGATCTATCCCGCGGGCGTCCCGCAGTTCGAGACGAAGACGGGCGCCAAGACGCTGCTGAAGGCTGCGCGGGACGGCCTCCCCGCAGGGATCACCGTCCACCTCACCGGCCATGACCCGATCCTCGAGGCGAACGCGAAGGGCCAGACCTCCGGGCCCAGCGTCCTCGTCGAGGCGCTGATCGGCGGCGTCGGCGCGCTCGTGATCCTGCTCTTCGTCTTCGGGACGCTGCCCGCGGTGCTGATGCCGATCGTGGTCGCGATCTCGTCGATCCTCAACACGTTCACGCTCGTCTGGATCCTCACCTACATCACCGACGTGTCGATCATCGTGCAGTTCCTGATCGCGCTCGTCGGGCTCGGCGTGGCGATCGACTATGCGCTGCTCATGATCTTCCGCTTCCGCGACGAGCTGCGCGAGGGCGAGGACGTCGAGACCGCGCTCGTCGAGACGATGACCCACGCGGGCAAGGCCGTGATCGTCTCCGGCTCGACGGTCGCCATCGGGCTGCTCTCCCTGGTCGTTCTGCCGCTGCCGTTCATCCGCTCGATCGGCATCGGTGGAATGCTGATCCCGGCGGTGTCGGCGCTCGCGGCGATCACGCTGCTCCCGGCATTGCTGGGGGTGCT
>JAWVDX010000301.1:0-3111 GCA_033857015.1 Gaiellaceae bacterium | reverse complement strand
CTCCGCATGACGTACGCATGGGCACTCGGACAGCGCGCGCTGCGCGAGGCGTGGCGCACACCGGAGGCACTGTTGCCGACGTTGTTCATCCCGCTCTTCTTCCTCGCCGTCAACGTGGGGCAGGCGGCAAGGATCTTCCCGTCCGGGTCCACCGCCTTCCTGCACGGCCAGGGCTACGGCGCGTTCCAGCTTCCCAGCTCGCTGCTGCTCGCCGCGTCCTTCGGAACGGCGGCGTTGTTCCTCGTCGAGGACATCGAGGGCGGCTACTTCGACAAGCTGCGTGCCACGCCCATCCCGCGAACGGCGATCGTGTTGGGCCGACTCATTGCCGAAGCGGTCAAGGCCGTGCTCATCACGTCGGTGCTCATCTTTCTCGCGCTGGCCTTCGGGATCACCATTGCGAGCGGCGTGCTCGGCTTCGTGCTCCTGGTCGCGCTCACTGCGCTCTGGGCGGTTGTCTACGTCGGCTTCATGCAGCTGATCGCATTGAAGACTCGCAGCGCCGCGGCCACCAACTCGACCGGCCTCGTGTTCTTCCCGCTGCTCTTCCTCACCCCGAACTTCGTGCCCCGCAACCTGCTCACGAGGCCGATGGAGATCGCGGCCACATTCAACCCTGTCACCTATCTCATGGAGGCGCTCCGCTCGCTCATCCTCCAGGATCTCGCGTGGAGACACATCCTGCCCGGCTTTGCCGTTGTCGCCGTCGCCGGCGCGGCGATGCTCGCCCTCAACGTCCGGATGATCAGGCACTACGACTGACGCCGGGTCTCGGTCGCCATCCCCGCCCGCCTCAGCGAGCTCGACCGCGTAGAGCGCCACGTGCACGCGGCGGAAGCCGCCGACGCCGGCGTGCCCGTACTACAGCAACGTTCGAAGGCGGTCGGTCCCTGCCAGATCGCCGGGCCGCTTGCCCTCGTCGTTCGCGATTCCCGGGTCTGCGCCACGCTCGAGCAGGAGCTCGACGAGCTCCTCGTCGTCATTCTGCGCGGCGGCGTGCAGGGCGGTAAAGCCGCCTTCTCCCTGGCCGTTGACGTCTGCGCCGGCATCGAGCAGGAGCCGCGCGAGCCTCGGCGAGCGAACGAACGCGGCAGTGGCGAGCGGCGGCACCTTCGCAATTGCGCCCGCCGAGAGAGCGTTCACGTCTGCGCCGTGCTCGAGCAGCAGTCGAGCCGCATCGTCCTGCTCGGCGAACACGGCCAGATGAAGCGCCGTGAAGCCGTCATCCGACACGACCATGACCTGATCTGGATCTGCGTCGAGGATCGCCCGCAGCCGCTCGACGGCACCGAACGCCGCAGCCTCGAAGACCGACAGTTGATCCTCCGGCGGGAGCAGCTCCCGGGCCTGCTCGACGTTGCCGTTGTACAGGGCCTGCAAAGCTTCGCTCACGATTCGATCCTCCCTGAGTGGTGTCCGCTTATGTAGGTAGCCTACCTATCAAGTTGACGGACCTCAAGGAAGTCGCAGATCTCCTCCACTCCGCCGCGATCCACCTCCTGCGCCGCTCGAGCGAGCAGGACTCGAGCGCCGGGATCAGCAGCGCCCGCCTGTCGGCGCTGTCGGTGATCGTCTTTCGCGGCCCGCTCACGCTCGGCGCACTTGCGGACGCCGAGGGCGTGCGGTCGGCGACGATGACCGGAATCGTCAACGGACTCGTGGACGAACGGCTCGTCCGACGGCGGCCGCACGGCTCCGATCGGCGGGCCGTGCTCGTGGAGGCGACGGCCGCGGGACGCCGGCTTCTGAATCGTGCCCGCCTGAAGCGCATCGACGCGGTGGCGGCCAAGCTGTCGGACCTTTCCGAGCGCGACCTCGCGATCGTTCAGCGTGCCGCGGAGCTCCTCGAGGAACGCTTCGCGACGCGGCCGTGGCGACCGGTGGAGGACGAGTGACCGATCGGTTCCACGGAGTCGCGCTTCATCCGGCGAACTCGAGACGTTCGGCGTGTTCGATGATCTCGGCGCGACTGGGCGGGGACACGAGCATGTCGACCATTCGCTCGGCGAGTGGATCGCCGCTGCCGCGGTAGAGCTCAGAGGCACGCTCGAGCGAGTAGTCGGTGCGGCGCAGGTCGACGTCCGGCCCGAGGAGTGCCCAATACGCGCCCGGTCGCTCGTCGTAGGGCATCCCGACACTGCCTGGATTGACACTCCGGATCCCCGCAACCTCACGATCGAACTGGAGGTGCGTGTGCGCGGTGACGAGCACACGCTCGGAGAGATCCGCCGTCATGAGGCGAACACGCTCCTGCGGCGTCTCCGGCGTCACGAGCTCTTCGTCGCTGCGCGGCGAACCGTGACAGAAGCAGACCGGACCCAGACCGTCGATATCGATCGATACCCGCTCGACGAAGCCGGCGAGAAACGCGACAGCCTCTGCCGAATGTCGTTCGCGCAGCCAAAGCTCTCGTGCCGACGGCTCCTCGGCGGCCGAGAGCAACGCACGCTCGGCGTTCCCACGCACGAAAACCGCCGGTGCCTCGATTGCAGCAACGAGCGCAAGTGTCTCCTCGGGAAGCGGCCCCCAGGTCAGGTCGCCGCCGAACAGAACAAGATCGACCGGCAACGCGCGCAGCTCATCGAGCACCGCCGCAAGCGCAACTGCATTGCCATGAACATCCGAGAGGACGGCCACGCGACCGGCAGACCGCGGCCGAGGGACGATCACAGCGTGATCCTTCGCCGCTTCATGCCTTCTCCCTCGTAAGCAACGTGCAGATGTTGCAGCCGCGGGACCAGCCTTGGTCGGCGAACCGTCTGGGGTCTTCTCCGATCTCCGGGAGCCGGGGCCTCGCCTAGGCTAGGACCGGTGGATGCACTCCTTTTGGCCTGGTATGAGGCAAACGCCCGGCCTCTTCCCTGGAGGGAGACACGCGACCCGTACGCCATCCTCCTGTCTGAGGTGATGGCGCAGCAGACGCAGGTCGACCGCGTCGTGCCGCGCTGGATCGCCTGGCTCGAGCGGTGGCCGACCGTCGAGGCGCTCGCCGCCGCGTCGCCCGCCGACGTGATCCGCGAATGGCAGGGGCTCGGCTACAACCGGCGCGCGGTCTCCCTCCACCGGGCCGCGCAGCACGTCGCGGAGCACGGCTGGCCGGCCGACCTGACC
>JAWVDX010000300.1:0-4251 GCA_033857015.1 Gaiellaceae bacterium | reverse complement strand
CGGCCTGGAGCTCCGTCTCGATGCAGCCTTCCTGAATCGCGCCCCCTGCCTGCGCGCGATCGCGACTCGCACCTCGCAGCTGCGGCACATCGACCTCGACCTCGCGCGGGAGCGCAACATCGAGGTGCTGCGGATCGATCCCGCCGCGCCGCTCCTGCGCGCGACGAGCTCGACGGCGGAGGAGACGTGGGCGCTCCTGCTCGCGCTCGTCCGCAACATCCCCTGGGCCTTCGACTCCGTCAAGGCGGGCCGCTGGGAGCGGGCGCGCTACGGCGGCCACGAGCTGCAAGGCAAGACGCTGGGACTCGTCGGCTTCGGCCGCCTCGGCAGGATGGTCGCGCGCTACGGCACAGCGTTCGACATGCGCGTGCTGGCGACGGATCCGAAGCTCGCCCCGGGTACGACAGTCGACGGCGTGGTCGCCGCAACGCTGGAGGAGCTCCTCGCCGAGAGCGACGCGGTCTCCCTGCAATGCACCTACTCGGAGGCGACCCGAGGCTTGCTGGGCGAGGCCCACTTCGCCCGTATGAAGCCGAGCGCGCTCTTCGTCAACACCGCGCGCGGCGAGATCACCGACGAGCACGCGCTGCTGCGAGCGCTCGAGGAGGGCCGGATCGCAGGCGCGGCGATCGACACGCTGGCTGGCGAGGGGCCGGACGGCGAGCACCTGGCGGGCAACGCGCTCGTCGAGTACGCGCGCAGCCACGAGAATCTGATCGTCGTCCCGCACCTCGGCGGCGCGACCGTCGAGGCGACCGAGCGGACGCAGCTCTTCATCAGTCGCGAGCTGATCGCCTTTCTCAAGCGCGCCGGATGAGCGGCGTCCCAGTCGTCATCGTCACGGCGAACCATGCGCGCCATCGCTGGTTCGCGGCGCAGCTGGTCGCGGCGGCTGAGCTTGAGATACGCGGTGTCGTCTCCGAGGCCAAGCGCGCGTCGACGCAGCAGTCCTCGCCCGACCAGCCGCCGCTCGTGCAGCGCCACTTCGAGGCGCGTGCAGCCACGGAGCAGCGCCACTTCGGCGGCGCCCCTGACTGGGACGAGCTCGGCGCACCGGTGCTCGAGCTTCCGTTCGGAGAGAGCAACGGCGCCGGCGCCTTCGCCTGGGTCAGCGACCTGGAGCCGACGCATCTTCTGCTCCTCGGCTGCAGCATCATCCGCGCCCCGCTGCTCGAGCGCTACGCGCTCCAGACCGTCAACACCCACCTCGGCCTCTCGCCGTACTTCCGCGGCGCCGCGACGAACTTCTGGGCGCTCGAGCATGGCAAGCCCGAGTGCGTGGGCGCGACGATCCACCTCGCCACCACGTCTGTCGACGCCGGGCCGACCCTCCGGCAGGTGCGACCGCAACTGGAGGCCGCCGACGACCTGCACGACGTGGGCTGCAAGGCACTCGCCGCCGCCGCCGAGGTGTTGCCCGCCACGCTCGCCGCCTATGCCGAAGGGACGCTCGAGCCGACGCCGCAACCCCCGGGCGGGCTGCTCTTCAGGAGCGCCGACTTCGACGAGGCTGCGCTCGCGCGCGCGCTCGAGCGCCTGCGGGCGGGACTCGTCCGCGACTACCTCGCGTTCAAGGCCACCCGCGACGCCGCCTATCCGATCGTCGGATGAGCCTCCTCGCGATCAACCACCACTACGTCTCGGCGGAGCGGCCGGCCGAGCCGCGCGCGATCTTCCCGATCGCGGTCGCGGACTTCGAGGCCGAGCTGGACGAGCTCGCACGCGCATACGAGTTCGTCTCGCGCGACGACGTCGTCGCCGCGGTCGCGGGCGAGCGCACGCTCCCCGAGCACGCGTGCCTGATCACCTTCGACGACGGCTTGCGCAGCCAGCTCGAGCTGGCGGTTCCCGTGCTGGAGCGGCTCCGCATCCCGTTCGCCCTCTTCATCTGCGGCCGCCCGCTGGCCGAGCGCCGTGCGCTGCACGTGCATAAGATCCACGCGCTCCGGGAGGAGCTGCACGACGAGGAGCTGCTCCTCCTCGTGCGGGCCGAGCTCGACCGGCTCGGCATCGCCGTCGAGGACCTTCCCGAGCGCGCCGCGGCGCGGTACCGCTACGACGGCCCCGCGGCGGCCCAGGTGAAGTTCCTCGTGGACGTCGCGCTCTCGGGCGAGGCGCGCGAGCGCTTCGTCGACGAGCTCTTCGGGCGTTTCTTCGACGAGGCGGCCTTCTGCCGCGAGCTCTTCCTGACGGCCGACGAGGTCGCGGCGCTCGAGCGCACCCACCGCGCGATCGGCGCCCACAGCTACGACCACGGCTACCTCGCCCACCTCGATGACCGCGCCCTCGCTCGCGACCTCGGCCGCAACGCGGCAGCGCTCCGCGCGGCAACCGGCGTGGCGCCGGTCGCCATCAGCTACCCGTATGGCACGCCGCTCGCGGTGTCGTGCCGCGTCGGGCGCGCGGCGGAGGCGGCGGGCTTCCGTTTCGGCTTGACGATGGAGCGGGCGCTCAACCTCGACCTCGTCGACCCGCTGCTCCTCGCCCGGATCGACACGAACGACGGTCCGACGGGATCGCATCCGCTCCTCTCGATCGAGGCGGGCCGCCCCGTCTACAGTGACGAGATGGCGCGCGGACGAGAGCCTGGTCGGCACGAGCTGGAGCCGGCATGAGCATCCTCCCGGGTGACGGGCGCTGCTTCCTCATCTGCGAGGCCGGCGTCACGAACTACGGCGAGCTCGAGCTGGCGCGCCGGCAGATCGACGTCGCGGTCGCGGCCGGCGTGGACGCCATCAAGTTCCAGGCTTGGGACACCGCAGAGCTCGTGAGCCGCAGCGAGGCGGCTCGCCTCCAGGACGAGCTCGGCTACGACTGGTTCGCCCGCATGGAGGAGCGGCGCCTCGACTGGGACGAGCTGCGCGAGCTCCAGCGCTACGCCGTCGAGCGCGGGCTGCTCTTCTTCGCGGCCGCCCACGACGACACGGCGCTGCGCTTCATCGTCGAGGAGCTCGACGTCCCGATCCTCAAGGTCGGCTCGGGCGAGTCGGCGAACGAGCGCTTCCTCCGCCAGGTCGGCGCGGCGGGGAAGCCGGTGCTCGTCTCCTTCGGACTGCAGACCGACGAGGAGGTCGTCCACGCCGTCGAGACGTTGCGCGAGGCCGGCGCGCCGGAGATCGTGGCGTTCCACTGCGTGAGCGTCTATCCGACGCCGTACAAGCTCGTCGACCTGGATCGCGTCGAGCGCCTGCGCGCGCTGACGAGCGTCCCGGTGGGGCTCTCGGACCACTCGATCGGCTCGCACGTCTGCCTCGCGGCGGTGGCGCGCGGCGCGGCGGCGATCGAGAAGCACCTGACCTTCGACAAGGCAGACCCGCGCTCGCTCGACAACCCCGGCGCGTTCGAGCCCGAGGAGCTCGTCGCGTTCGTCCGCGAGGTGCGCGAGCTCGAGCTCGCGCTGCGCCCGCCGCCGGCGGCCGAGCTCGCCGCGGCGCTGGCCCACGCCCGGGACTGGGCAACCCAGGCGATCGTCGCAGCCCGCACCCTTCCATCAGGGCACGTGCTGCGCGACGAGGATCTGGCGCTGAAGCGGCCTGCCCGGGGCGGCCTGCCTCCGGCCGCGCTTGCCGAGCTCGTCGGCCGCTCGGTGCGGCGCGACATCGCCGCGGACGAGCAGCTCCGCCTCGCGGACCTCGCCGACTAGCGGAACGCCGCGAGCCGCTGCTCGCTGTTCAGCCCGGCTGCATCGCCGTGGAAGCTGAAGATGCGCGGAAGCGCTGCGGCGGGCGAGGTGTACTGCGCCGTCCAGAGCAGCCGCTCGCCCTCGCTCGGCTTGCCGCCCTTGTGGTAGCCGCAGGTGTCCGCGAGCACCACCGTGCCGGCCTTGCCCGTGCAGACGACCCAGTCCTCCTCCGGGATGATCCGGGCCATCTCCTCGTCGCTCAGCCGGTCGGCCTGCTCGATCTGGCGCGTGCCGTGGGGATGGGTGCCGGGCGCATAGGTGAACGGGCCCGACTGAGGGCCAACGTCGCTGAGATAGAGGAAGAGCTTGAGGCAGACGTAGTCGTCGTAGTCCCGATGCCAGAGCTGCGAGAGCTTCGGCGGCGCTGCCGTCGGCTTGTTGCGCCAGACGTCGAGCGCGCGCAGGTAGGAGCGCATCCCGACGTAGGCGTTCGCGAGCGCGAGCACCCGCGGCTGGAGCGCCAGGGCCGCGTACGGCGAGCCAAGGTCGACATCCGACGGCATCAGCTTCTCGAGGAAGTCCTTGTCCTCGAGCCCTTGCACGCTCTCGGGGTCGTTCGCGCGCGCGAT
>JAWVDX010000299.1:0-6063 GCA_033857015.1 Gaiellaceae bacterium | reverse complement strand
CGCGTCGAACATCCACCGCGTCCAGCAGGCGGTCGACGTCGCCGCGATGACGAACCGCAAGGTCGCGATCGTCGGGCGCTCGCTCAAGAAGAACGTGAACATCTCCCGCAACCTCGGCTACCTCGAGGTGCCGGACGACATGCTGCTCAAGCCCGCGGAGCTCTCCGAGTTCCCGCGCGACCGCCAGATGATCCTCTGCACCGGCAGCCAGGGCGAGCCGATGTCGGCGCTCACGCGCATCGCCTACCGCGACCACCAGACGATCGAGATCGAGCGCGGCGACACGGTCATCCTGTCGGCGAAGCCGGTCCCGGGGAACGAGCTGCGCGTCCACGACGCGATCAACCGCCTGACGAGGCTGGGCGCCGAGGTGCTCCATCAGGAGATCGCGCCCGTCCATGTCTCGGGCCACGGCTGCGCGGAGGAGCTGCGCACGATCCTCTCGCTGGTGCGACCGAAGGCGGTCATGCCGGTGCACGGGGAGTTCCGCATGCTCGACACGCATGCGCGCCTGGCGCGCGACGCCGGGGTGCCGGCGGACTCGATCGTGCTCGCCGAGAACGGGACCGTCGTCGAGCTCTCGCCGCGCGGCGTGAAGATCGTCGGCGAGGTGCCGTCCGGCCTCACCTTCGTCGACGGCCTCTCGGTCGGCGACGTGCGGGACGTGGCGCTCCGCGACAGGCGCCATCTCTCGGAGCACGGCGTGCTGATCGTCGTCGCGACGCTCACGTCGATGAACGGCCACGCGATCGCGACGCCGGAGCTGATCGGCCGCGGGATGAGCGACGAGCCGGAGCTGCTGGCCGAGGCGAAGGAGGAGGCGGCGCGCGTCCTCGACGAGTGCCTGTCCGCCGACATCACGGAGATCAAGCTCCTCCAGGAGCATCTGCACGACGCGATCGGGCAGCTGATCTACGACCGGACGGAGCGCCGGCCGATGATCTTGCCCGTCGTCATCGAGGTTTGAGCACGGTGCGGCGGCGTCAGCCCACCTGGGCGGACGTTCTCGAGGAGCATGCGGTGAACGAGGCGACGTGCGCGCGCTTCGTCGGCCAGCTCGGCTCCTGTGAGGCGGCGGCACTCGCCTTCTGCCGTCTCCTGGAGCGCTGGGCGCGCGGCGACGCGGTGCCGGGCACGCCCGGTGGGCGGGAGGCGGCGCTCCGTCACGCGGCCGATCGCGTCGAGACGGCGCTGACCGGGCTCGAGGAGCCACTCGGCCAGTACCTCATCGAGCTCGAGGGCGATCGCGCGGAAGGCCGCGCCTGGTACGGGGGCCCCGGCGCCGGCGAGCTGATCGAGTGGGAGCCGGTGCTCAAGCGCGCCGGGGTGCACGCCTCGCCGACCCGCGTCGCGCAGGCCTACCTGGAGCTCGCCGTCCTCGTGCGTGCGCTCGAAGGGCTGACGACAGCGTCCCGTTTCGAGTCGGGGATCGACAAGTCCTCGCTCTGGGCCGGGCTCTTCGACCTGCGCGACAACCTCCTGGGCCGCGGGCTCGAAGACTTGCGAGCGCTCGCCGCCTAGCTAGTAGGGATAGGCGCAGCCGATCGAAGCGAGGAACGCGTTCGTGCGGGTGCGGAGCGCTGCCGCCGCCTCGCCGTCGCCTGCTGCTTCGAGCGCGTCGACGACGACAAGCTCGAGACACGCTGCGCCGTAGAGCCAGCCTCGCTCACGTTGCACGCGCGCCGGCTCGGTGAGCGCCGCGACCGCCTCCTCGGGCCGTCCCTCGTCGAGGGCGAGCAGCGCCGCTGCCGTCGCGAGCGACGTGGCGATGAAACCGGCCGGCTCGGCGCCGCTCGCACGACGCATCCCGTCTTCGAAGCGGCGGACGAGGTCGTACGCGCCCACGAGGGCGAGCCCGCGAAGGATCCCGACGCTGGAGGAGGCCGACGCGAACCGACCATCGAGCGCGTCGAGCACCTCCTCGGCTACGGCGCGAGCTTCCCCTCGCTTGCCTGCGAGCGCGAGCGCCGGAACGACAAGGGCTGCCATTGGCGGGAGGCGCGGCGGCTCCTTCGTCGCGCGCGCGAGCGACCGGACCTCCGTGAGCAGCGCCTCGGCTGCCTGGGGCCCGCCGCGGCGCAGCGCGAGCGCTGCTTTCGCGATGAGCCAGACGATGTACGCCGGACCGTAGAAGGGCTCATCCTCGAGTGCCGCCAGCCTCCTGTCTGCTTCGTCCCACTCGCCCGCGACGAGCATCATGTCGACGAGCGACACGTCGAGGTACAGGCCGAGACCCTTGGGCCGCACAAGATCCGGACGCTCCGCGTGCACGGTTGCGAGCGTGCTCTCGACACGAGCACGGGACAAACAGCCCGGTGCGCTCCAGACGAAGTTGACCAGCGCGCGGTACGCGTCCTCGTAGTCGGCCGCGGCTGCGGCGCGGTCGACGATCTCGAGCACCTCGTCCGGATCGGGTGCCACTCCGAGCCCCGCGAGTGCGGTGAAGAGGTTGATGCGTGCGTTCACCTCGGCGAAGGCATCCCCGACGCGGCGCGCGACCTCGATGGCCTCGCGCGCGTCCTCGACAGCTCGCGGGAGCGCCTTCAACATCGAGAGCTGCGAGCGGCGAGCAAGTGCACGGGCGAGCTGCACCGACTCCGGCAGTCCCGAGAGCACGCTCACGGCCTCGCCCGCGGCGGTCATCGCGTCGGCCCAGCGTCCGGTGACCCAGTAGGTGCGCGAGCGCCAGCTGAGGATCTCGGCTCGCGCCTGAGGATCATCCGCGAGCGGCTCGAGCGCGTCGAGCCGCTCGACGACGCGTTCGAAGCGGGCGGCGAGCGAGTCCATCTGCAGGAGCAGCAGCTCCGGCTCGATCCGCGCTGCGGGCGTGGGGGCGAGGCTTACGGCGCGCTCGAGCGACGCCGTCGCCGCCCCGAACGCCGCACGCTGAAAAGCCGCCTGCCCGGCGGCAAGGGCCAGCGCGTACGCCTTCTCACGGACGCCCGCGTCGTCCTCTCCGTACGCAACCGCCTCGGCGTAGTGGTAGGCGCTGAGCTCTAGCGCCTCAACGTTCCCTGCGGGCACCACCGACTCGATCCACTCCGCGACGCGGCGGTGGAGCTCACGGCGCTCTCCGCGCGGCAGCGTGCCGTAGGCAACGTCGCGCGTGAGTGCGTGCTTGAACTCGAACTCGCGGAGGCCCGCGACAGCGGACGTCGAGCGCTCGCTCACGAGTCCGCGCCGCCCGAGCGAGGCGACGACGTCCTCTTCCACGCCGACAGCGCGGGGCCAGAAGAAGTGCCCGACGACGGAGCAGCGGCGCAGCGCCTCGCGCCCCTCGGGGTCGAGCAGGTCGAGGCGCGCGGCGATGACGCTGTGCACGGAATCCGGCGTCGCAAGGGCGGTCAGGCGGTCGGTCTCGCTCCAGCCACGGTCCGTGTGCTCGAGCGCGCCCTCGTCGATCAGCATGCGCAGCATCTCCTCGACGAAGAACGGGTTGCCTCCGGTGCCGGCGAGGATCCGCTCGCGCGCGGCAGGCGGCACCGAGGCACCGCCGAGCAGCGCCGAAACGAGCTGCAGCGCCTCCTCCGGCGTGAGTCCGCCGAGCGCGAGGGCGGTCGCGTTCTGCTTGCCCGCGCTCCAGGTCGGGCGGGCAGCGAGGACCTCGGGCCGCGCCGTGCAGAGGACGAGGACGCGGCTCGTCGCGAGCGAGTCGACGAGCGCCTCGACGAGGTCCAGAACTGCGACGGCGGCCCAGTGCACGTCCTCGATCGCGAGGATCGTGAGCGCCTTGTCGCCGAGTGCCTCGAGGTAGGCGCGCCACGCCTCCACGAGCTCGCTGCGGACCGCATCCGGCTCCAGATTCGCGAGCGGCGATCCGGCCGGGGCGGCACCGAGGAGCCACGCGAGCGCATCCGCGACCGCGGGTCCGCGCGCCTCGCCGAGCGCCTCGGCCACCGTCGCGTGCAGCCGCTCGAGCGCGACGTCCGCGCTGTCGCTGTCCAGGATGCCGGCGTGCGCCTTCAGCGCCTCGGCCAGCGGGGCGTAGGTCACGCCCTCGTACGGCAGGCAGCGTCCCTTCAGGACGTGGGCGTGCGGCAAGGCGTCCGTCAGCTCGCGGAGGAGGCGTGACTTGCCGACCCCCGCCTCGCCGTAGAGCGTGACGAGCTGGGGCGTCGCGTCGCGCTCGACCCGCGCCGCAAGCGCCTCGAGGACGGCGAGCTCCTCGTCGCGCCCGACGAGCGGCGACTCGAAGCCGCTGCTCCGGACGGCCGGCTCGGCGATCGAGCGGAGAGCCGCCCACGCCTCTACCGGCTCGCTCTTGCCCTTGGCGACGATCGCCGGAAGCGCCTCGAACGCAACTGCGCGCTGCGTCGCCGCGTAGGTGCGGGCGCCGACCGCGACCTGTCCGACCGCGGCCTGCTGCTGGAGCCGCGCCGCGACGTTGACGGCATCGCCGCTGACCATCAGCTCGCCGCGCGCCGCCGCCTCGCGCCCGGTCACGACCTCGCCCGTGTTGACGCCGACCCGAATGCCGAGCTCCCCTGGCTGACGCTTCGCGAACGACGCAAAGTCGTCCCGGATCGCGAGCGCCGCGCGCAACGCACGCTCGGCGTCGTCCTCGTGGACGACCGGGATGCCGAAGACGGCGAGCACCGCGTCGCCCGCGAACTTCTCCGTGACGCCCCCGAACCGCTGTACGCAATCGTCGACAAGCTCGAAGAACGAGGCCTGCAGCGCGCGCACCTCCTCGGGGTCGAGCTGCTCGCCGAGCGCCGTCGATCCCGCCATGTCGGCGAAGAGGACGGTCACGACGCGCCGCTCCTGCCGCGCGTCGACGACGCCACGGCGCCGGTCGCCGCCGAGCGCCGCGCCACATGCCGAGCAGTACGCTGCGGTCGCTGCGTGCTCCGTGCCGCACAGCGGGCACGTCTGGACGAGCGACGCGCCGCACGCGGTGCAGAAGCACGACCCGGACGTGTTCTCCGTTCCGCACGTCGCGCAGATGGTGGCCATCCGCCGAGTGTATTCGTGGACGGCGCAAGGGATGGAGCCGCCCGCGTCGAAGCTGCCGTTCATGCCTGCGAAGCGCAAGAAGCGGCCTCCCACGAAGCGGACGCCGTCCCGGGTCAAGAAGCGCAGAGTCGCACCGAAGCGGTCGCGCGCGAGCCATCAGCACCCTGAGCTGATCGGGCTCGGCCTGGTCGCGGTCGGGGTCTTCCTCGCGGCGGTGCTCTACCTCGGCTGGAACGGCGGCGTCGTCGGGCACGGGGTGGTCCACGGCGTGCGCACGGTCATCGGCGCTGCCGCCTACGGCCTGCCGGCTGCACTCGTCGCGCTCGGCGGGCTGATGCTCTTCCGCAGCTCAACCGTGGACGTGCGCCCCTTCCGGCGCGGGCTCACCGTGCTCGGGATCGGGCTCCTGCTCGTCCTCGGGCACTCGAACGGCGGCAAGCTCGGCGCATGGAGCGACGCGGTCGTCGGCCGCCTCGTCGGACGCACGGGCGTCGTCATCCTCGGCGTGCTCGCCCTCCTCGTCGGGTCGCTCGTCCTCTCCAATCTCTCTCTCGGCGCCTGGCTGCGGCGCTCGCACGCGGCCGCGCGCACCATGCGCGCGCGCCGGCCGAAGCGGACACCCGCCCGTGAGCCGCTCATCGCGGAGCCGGTCGCGATCGCCGCCGCCCTCGCACCGCCGATCGACGCGGTCGCCGACTACCCGGACGCCCTCCACGACGAGCCCGCGACCGATCCCGTCTCCGTTATGCCCCCGCTCCTCCCGGAGCGCGAGCCGCTGCACGAGGATCCGCCCACCCTCTTCGACCTGGAGCCGACCCACAGCGACTACAAGCTCCCGGATCGCACCCTCCTGCGCCACTCCCCGGAGAAGAGCGGCCCCTCGCCCGAGGCGAACCAGCGCATCGGCGACGCACTCGTCGAGACGCTGTCGCACTTCGGCGTCGACGCGAAGATCAGCGGCCAGATCTCCGGCCCGCGCGTCACCCGCTACGAGCTCCAGCTCGCCCCCGGGACGAAGGTCGCCAAGGTCGCTGCGCTGAAGGACGACCTCTCCTACGCGCTCGCGACCACCGAGATCCGCATCCTGGCGCCGATTCCGGGCAAGCA